>NZ_JAUBPE010000040.1:0-64224 GCF_036700565.1 Microcoleus pseudofavosus SVA1_A4 | reverse complement strand
CGTGAGGCTATTTCTGCCCATTCTTGTGACTTGGCTATGCCTGAGCTCATTCCCATTCTTCAGACCTGAATCCTTACAAACCAAGTTGGTCGGGATGCCGAGAATGATGGCGATGAAGTGCCAGTGTCAGATTAATTAATAAGTCCAGTTTTGCTTGGTCTGCAAGCTATAGGTTCCATCTTTCACATTCACCCGCTCAGGAATCAAATTTAGATATCTAAACGTATTTGCCTGGTGCTGTAGGGCAGTGAGCGATTGGTCGTCAATCGGGATGATGGCGCGTTCGGCACTGCGTTGCTGTAAAGTTTCTACGATCGACGGATCGATTTCATGGTGCTGGGCTAATCGCATAGCAGCTTCTAATTCCTGTTTCTTAGCCCAAGCTCCAGCTTCGTTTACCTCTTCTAAAATCACCTTGAGCAAATCGGGATAGTCGCGTACCAGCTCTGGAATCGCGTAGTAATAGGTGGGAACTTCCACGGAAGCTTTGTCACCAAATATGCTCTCTAGATCTGCGATCGATCGCCCGGGGTAAGCGCTTCGGGCGATTGTCGCCGTGTAGGGAACCCAAATCACCCAAGCATCAACCTCACCCACGCGGAATAGGGGCAGCGCCTGTGGCTGGGTCAGATAAATTGGCTCAATGTCACTAAACTCAAGGCCTACTTTCGCCAGCGCGCGCGCAAGCACATAATGGGCGCTTGAGCCTTTGTCAAAAGCTATCTTTTTACCCTTCAGGTCGGCAACCGTCTGAATCGGCGAATCGGACGGTACTAGAATCGCTTGACCTTTAGGAGCGGTATATTTTTCTTTAGCCACCCGCACAAACACATGATCCGCTGCTTGAGAGAAGATGCTGGCAGTACCACCGCCGCCGCAGAAATCAATCGTCCCGTTGCTTAGTGCTTCTATCAGAGCAGAAGCTGATAAAAAGCTTGTCCAAGTGACAATCAGCCCAAATGGTCGCAAACGATTTTCGAGCAAGCCTTGAGCGCGGAGAACTTCCAGATTTGTCATCCCCTCTGGATACCCTATTTTGAGTTGTTTGAGCCGCCGCGCTTGCTCAGCTAAGGGCGTGTTGCCAGAGTGAGCAGAACGGTTAGAAAACCAGCGATCCAAAACTACACAGAAAATGATGCCTCCGGCAAACAGTCCCACGGTTTCCAGTAACCGCATTGTTGAGTCTTTAGGTAGTGTTACCTGATTTACCTGATTTATGGCAGGGGAGAGTACATTGCCAGATTCAGAGGCGGCAACAGCACGACGGTCAAAAGCCAGACTCAAGACCAAAATCGAGGCAAGACCGATGCAAAATAGCAATGCAAACTTGGAGGCAAGCGATCTGCGAATGACCGATCTTAGCGATCGTAAGATGTTTTGGTCTGCGCCTCTAGGCAGACGGTCAATCAAACGGCTAATCATACTGACTCCTTTGATAAACACAGGTGATGGACGCTGGATGAATTGAAGATAGGGGATAAAGCCAAAGCACCGCTTGACAGGCATAAACTACCAGATTTGCTCGCTCGTTACACCCAAATACGGGATACCCACATTATCCTATCGACATTATGCTAATTTGTACAATGGTTGAGCGATCGCTCGTTTCGGTCATCAGATAAATGTTGAGTGAGGAATGGTAATGGATTGGTTAATTGCAACGCTTAAGATCGGGCTAGCTGCTGCTGTAGCAACAACGTTTGACGACAATATTTATCTGACTGCCTTCTTCAGCGAGGTTAATCGTACTTTTCGTCCTCAACATATTGTGGTTGGTGAGATTCTAGGGTTCACGGTATTGATGGCAGTAAGTTTGGTTGGTTTTTTACTGGGGCTAGCGATTCCCTCAACTTGGACTGGTCTACTGGGGATTCTGCCGATACTCATTGGCTTGAAAAATTTGATCGACCTTAATAAGAAGGATGATTCAGCCGAAGATAAGTCAGCCAATCTCAAAAGAAATTCTAAAATTCGAGGCTTTGATTCCAGAAAGCGATCTCTGTGGGATGTAATCCGCGATCCGCAGACCTATCGCGTCTCCTCGGTCACGATTGCTAACGGCGGCAACAATCTCGGGATCTATATCCCTTTGTTTGCCACTAGCTCAATCCAAAATCTGTCCGTAATTATACCCGTTTGCTATTTTATTGTTGGCTGCTGGCTGTTTATGTCCTATACTCTGACACATCTACCGGGTATTGCTTTGGTACTCAGCCGTTATGCTAGCAAGATTTTCCCGTTCGTGCTGATGTGGCTGGGTTTCAGAATTCTGATAGACAGCGAATCCTATCGTCTTTTTCTACCGAACTGTTGACAGACAAAGGCGGTCGAGGCATCCCAAAAATCTATAATTTTGGCTGCTTTCTTATGGAAGTAACGCTAATTTTGGTAGTTCTAATTTTTGTCGCCAACGTCTACCTCCAGGGAGCATCCCATTTTTGCTTTCATATCATGGACGGTTGCATCAGAATAATATATTTGGATGATATAGCGTGCGAGCGTCTCGCTCGCGGCTAGATCGTTCGCTATGGACGCTCGCACTCCTAAAAAACGCTTTTTACCAAATTGGGATGCTCCCTACCTCCATCGCCGAGTGCTGAAATCCTTTATGTTTTCTCTGGCGCTGGCTGTGGGTTTGATTCCCCAACTGCTGCCAGCTACAGTCAGCGTTAACCGGGCTCGCAGTGCCAAGAAAATGGCGAAAAAGCGGGCGATCGTGAAGCGCTTACCCGCGATCGAAAACTTTGGCAGTATGAATGTGTTTTACACCGATAAGACGGGGACGCTGACGGAAGAAGATGTGAAAATTCACTCTGCGGTTGATGGGTCGGGGAAAGAAAGCAAATGTTCTAGACGTAATCGCCTTGGATTCAAATATACAGAAGATTGCAGGTTTATGAGGTACATTCAAGTCAAGATAGATGCGCCTAGGGACTTACCCTAAGCGGTGTCCCGATTAAGGTACCTACATACCACCAAAAGCGCTGTAAATTTATCCGGTTCTATCGATGTCGATCGGCAAAACCAGCAACTTCTGCCAGCGTATAAAGCGGGCGGCCTTTCACCTCCTCGTAAATCCGCCCCACATACTGGCCCAAAATCCCAATACTGACCAACTGCACCGCACCCAAAAAGAAAACCGCCATAATCACAATTGTCAAACCAGTTAATGCCGAACCCGGAGAGAAAAGACGCCAATACAAAACCAAAAAAGCCATTAAAACAGACACGAAAGCCGAAAATAAACCCAAATAAATCGACAGTTGCAGAGGAACTTTTGAAAAAGACACTAAACCGTTCATCGCCAAAGCAAAAGATTTGCTGAACGTATACTTAACATCGCCAGCAAAACGGGGATCGCGTTCAAACTTAACTGCCGTTTGTTTAAAACCAATCCAAGCGCGCAGTCCCCGAATGTAACGGTTGCGTTCGGGCATGGCATTGAGTACATCCACCACGCACCTATCCATCAAACAAAAATCTCCCGTATCTATGGGAATATCAACATCAGCAAGATTCCGCAAAATGCGATAATACATATAAGCTGGCAACCGCTTAAACCAACCTTCTTGACGGCGTTGAGTGCGCTGAGCGTAAACAACTTGATAGCCCTGCCGCCACTGTTCAACCATATCTATAATTAACTCTGGCGGGTCTTGCAAATCGCCGTCCATGATTACTACAACTTGACCGCGAGAAAAGTTTAAACCAGCAGTTACAGCTATTTGGTGACCGAAATTGCGGGCAAAACTGAGGTAACAAATTCGCGAATCTTGTTCGTGCAATTCTCGCAAAAGTTCGAGAGAGCGATCGCGGCTGCCATCATTGATTAGAATTAATTCTACTGGGCCGTCCATTCGCTCCATCACTAAGCTAATTCGCCGATACAATTCTGCGATATTTTCTTCTTCGTTATAGATGGGAATTATCAAGGAATACTTAGGTCTATCCTTCATCGCAGTTTCTGTAGGGAAATCAGGTTTTCAACTGTTAAATCAAATAAATAATCAAAAGGTTATTTTTTCACAAACACGCTCAGTGGCTCCATCGACCATTTTTGTAGGTAAGTTTTATTTTTTACAACCATCTCTTTTCCTTGTCTGCCGTCATTTTTTGTAGCAAAGTAAATTATGGCACAAGGGGTAAAACTTTTGTAAGGTTCCGAGTTGAGCTTTTGCTTAACAACAGGATCGATAGTGGAAATGTGTTCGATGCGAGGTGCTGGTTTTCCCGGCTCTGGAAACATTACCCACAAGGGATATTCCCAGGCATTTTTAGCCCAAAATGACAGTCCTATATTAGTGCAGTTTTTAGATTTAACAAAATCTACTGCTGTATTGTAAGCAACCTCGATTTGAGGCCGACTTCTAAAGTAAAGCTCGTGTCTGCTGCTATTAAAAATGTTACTATCTCCCAGGAGAGGTCTAAAGTTGTTGTGAAAAATCCAAGGTAGCGACATGACAATCAGAATCGCCACCAGATAATTCGCTATTTTATGATTTGATAATTCCGATACGGCTAATCCAAATAGGGGCGAAAATAATACAAATATTGACAGGTGGTGTCGGCTGTGCCAAGGCTGCAATTTCAGCAGAAGACACAGCAGTAAAAATGTCATGATTACTGCAATTAAATAAGTTACTACTATTTTGGTTTTTCTCAAATTTTGGGTGTTAAATATAAGTGCGACTGTGGCAAATGTCAGCCAAAAGTGAATGGGATTTGTAGCTGTGTTTTCATTAAATGACGGTGTAGCGATCGCAAATACTTGTCCGGGAGGCCAAGTGATGCGCGGGTCGTTTGTAGCTACGCCCAATATTCTGTGCAGGATGTTAATCACTCCCACAATCGCACCGTTAATTCGGGAAATCCTCGTACCGGCTTGCATACCTAAATTTCTAATTACATTTGACAGGAAATTTGGCAGCGTAAATACTTCAATTTTATATTCTTTAGTAAAATCTTGAGGCGCTCCAATCGCATAACCGAATAAATCGTAATTTCGCCAAAAGTGACCGATATTCAACACTAAAGTCACCGCGGCTATTATCAAAATTGGTTGCAGCATCTTCCCCCGAAAACCTTTAATTCCTCCTAGAATAAACCAAATAATAAAAGGCAAACAAAATATATAAGCTGTCGTTTTTGTCAAGATAGCTAGACCCAAACTCGCACCAATTTTAAAAGTATTAAACCCCGTAATTCCTGCGGAGAGTCCTGCTAAACCGCAGGAGACAAAACACACCACCCAAAAACATACAGCATAATCGTTTTGAGTGCTAGAACCCTGGAGGATACCCATCGGCAAAGTCGCAGCAAAAACAGCCGCAAAAACTTGACCGCGCAAATTAGCGCCCAGTTGCTTAGCAATTAAAGAAACTGCGATCGCGCTTCCCACCATACTCAACCACTGTACCAAATTAGCAAAGCGATCGCCCCCGCTTAAAATCTGAAAGTGCATAATCGCAAACTCAGCCCAAGGCGGGTGATACAACTGTGGCACATAAGAAGTTGGATAATGCTCCACACTGCGGTTTTGCATCCAGTGCACAACCCGGCTCATGTGATAAGTCATAGAATCCCAATTGTTAGGCGGTGCAACTACAGCAATTAAACCAACCGCAGCAAAAATAAATAATACACCGCCTAGCAACCCCACTAAGAAACTCGGAAATTTCTCATCTTGATTTTTCTCAAAAATTGGCTGGACAATTGGAAATTTTAGATAAAAAATTAACAACAAAATATCTGCTACCAACCACAGCCCGAACACCAACTCAAAAGTCAGCAACCTAAATAAACTGAAAAATTCAGTAGATAAAGCAACAATAACTCCCCCAACAATTGCTGCGGACAAAATAGCACTGCGCCAACAATTATCTCTTTTCTGAAATATGAGAAACAAAATGCCCAGAGCCACCAATGGAATTAAGCCGAATATATCTGTTACCATAGATTTTGAGCAGAACTTTAAAACAGGACAGCGCCAGCAGGCTACAAACCAGGTTTACTCGCGATCTTTCCCCAATATTTATAGTAGAAACTAGGTAGTTTGCGTAAGTCCTATAACAATTACCATCATAACCGAGAGATAAAAAAATCATGACAAATTCCAACTCTCTTTGGCAAGCAAATCAAGATTTAAGCGAAGCTTGTCTGCAACATCCCTTTGTCAGAGGCATTGCTGACGGCAGCCTCCCCCAAAATAGTTTTGCATATTACGTTGCACAAGACGCATTTTTTCTGGGAGCATTCGCTCGCGCTTACAGTATCGCTGCGGCAAAAGCACCCGACTGGGAGGGGTTTGAAATCCTCCACAATCTCGGCAGCGGCGTTTTAGAAGAACTTCGCTTGCATCAAGGATATGCAGCCAAATGGGGTGTCAACTTGCAAAATACAAAACCGGGAATTGCTACCCGCCACTATACAGATTTTTTATTAGCGACAGCCTGGGGAAGCGGTGTCGGTTTGACAGCAGCCGCGATGACTCCTTGCTTGCGATTGTATGCTTTTTTGGGACAGCAGCTAGCTAAACCTAAAATACCGGAACACGCCTTTAGCGACTGGATTTCCACCTATAGCAGCCCTGAGTTTGAGATTTTAGCCAAACGGCTGGAAAGTTTGGTCGATCGCTACGCAGCACCATTAACGCCTGAAATAGAAACAACCTATCGCTACGCCATGCTGTGCGAATGGGACTTTTTTCAGTCAGCATGGGAGATCGAATAAAATAAGTGCGATCGCCCCTAAGCTACCCACAGCCAACTAGCAAATTTCACGGAAAAGTACAGCAGAAATATGCCAAACAATCCAATCAATCCGTAACCCCAACGAGGCCTAGCCGCCAGCAACAAGCCGAGAGCTATTGACAGCGGTACAATACCGTAAGCGTAGCGGTTTACCGAGCTTAGAGCTCCCGAATTAACCAGCAGTGCCAAAGAGCAAAAACCGAAGCAGACGACTGTAATGCTCAGCCTTTTTCGCAAATACCACAACAAATAGCCACCGCCAAAAATCATCGCAACTTTACTAACAGCTTGCAAGCGGAAACTGAAAAAGTCCTTTAATATCTCCAACCAAGTAGGCTGAACCCAGGCTTTTTGGACGTGAAGAAATGCTAAAGCATCTCCAAAACGAATCGCACAATATAAACTAAATGAAAAGAACCCGATCGCGCTAGCCAAACCCGCAGCATAAGCGAGGGGAGGTCTTTTTTCCCTCCAAGCTGTCAGCAAAAAAGCAGGTATCAGCGCTAATCCCGGCCCCCTAGTAGCAGTCGTCAAAGCTCCCCAAACAGCCGCCCAAATATACTCGCCCCTCTCAAAAGCTCGTAAAGCCGATGCTGTCAGGAACAAAAACAATCCTTCTGTGTATATGACTGTACAAAATAGCGAAAACGGACACCATGCAAGCACAGAAGTCGTCCACTTGGCTGCACTGGTATCGTATCGCTGTTCTACCCAAAAGTAGATCGGCACTAATGCAGCCAGAAACGCCAAACTATTGATGAGTACCCCTGCTACTTCCACTTGCATTCCAAGAGCCGTCAACCCGCGCATCAGCAAAGGAAACAGCGGATAAAAAGCCACAGAATGCTGCTGCCCGTCATCTGCATAGGTGTAGCCTAGAGTAGCGATTTTGGTATACCATTTACCGTCCCAGTGCGAAAACAGTTCCCAGCCGCTTTGGGGAAGGAAGCCGGGAACAAAAGGCTTTGAGTTCTGAGACTGATACAGCACCGAGTGATGGAAAAGGAAGGGGGCGATGGCTTGCATCCCGATCGCAATTACCCATCGGCTCAGAAACTACATAGCAATTACAAAAATTAAGCCGGGACGGCTTTTTGAGTGATCCCGGTGCGGAATTACTTCTAGCCCTAAATCAGTATTTGTCATGGCTAAAACAGCGCAAGACTGTAGATTTAAAATTAAAGTATAGTCCGCTGCGATCGCGATCGCCAAATATATACGTAAGTAGAGCCGTACTGCTAATTTTAACGTCCGAGTTTATTGGGAATGCCTTCGCAGCCGCCGGGAATAGTCTCTCTCGACTTCGAGCCGCACCAAGCGCAGCAGTAATAGCGCTGCTCCTCCGACAGCCGCTTGACAGCCGTGAAATCAGCGCGTTCAACCACAGCGCCGGTATGTTCGCCTGTTTGATAGTTGGGAAATTGGGTACGGCTGCGGGGGGATGCAGTTTCTGCCGAGCCGTAGAATAATGCGGCGGCTCTCATGTCGGCGCGAGCGAGATTGGCGTCGTACAAGACAGCGCGCGAGAGGTTGGCTTTCACTAAATCGCACTTGCTGAGATTGGCGCGGACGAGGTTGGCTTCGCTCAAATCCGTCCACCGCAAATCCGTGCCAGCCAGGTCAGCACCCGCTAACATGACATTTAGATCGATAACGCGGATACCGTGATCTCTATCTTCAGCGTAGCCGCCGTCGCCGTCAAGGATGGGGCGGCCTAAAAGCCGATCGCGCTTCAGAGGAGTAACCAACCTCGACTGCGACAAAAACCGCAGAATTTTAGCTTTACCTTCAGCATCTACACTGCTCATAATCGCAGCGGTACGGCCTTCTGCGATCGCCCTTTCCTGCGGCCAATCTTCCAAAAATCCTTGTTCGTCGAGGGCTAAGTCGGAAACCCCTTGAAAATAAGCATCAATTGTTTGCTGCTGCGTAATTCTGTTTTGCTGAATCGTCAAATCTTTCGAGATCACGTACTGGCGCCAAGCCACGTAAACGCCCAAAATTGCGATCAAAATTTGGCCCAAAGCGCCGATTAACTCGCCCAGAGCGCCGATGGCGTCCCAGTTGATTTGGATGTTGCGGCTTCCCGGTTCAGTATTAGTACCGCTGAGCATCAGCAAGCCAACAATCCCAGCTAAAAGACCGAAGCAGGCGACAATCAGGGTGCGCCAAGTCGGGGGAATTACCTGCGCCCAGATTTTGCCCCAACTCGGCCACATCAGCCGCAGCGATATCCCAATCGCACCGACTGCGCCAATTAAGCCCAGCCAAATGTTGTCATTGGCCAGCCCAAAAATCATCGCTGCGATCAACCCCAGCGTCAGCGCCGACGTTGATTTCTCCGCAGTCGTTTGTTCCGGCTGCTGCGGCAATAAAACCTTGCGAGTTGGAGGCGGCGGCAGCGGTTTTTCCGGTTCAGCAGTAGCGACGATTGTCGCTGACTCTGGTGGCACAGTAGGGCTCGCACCGTTCATACTTTCTACAGTCGCGATCGACTCAGAAGGATTGGGTTGAGAAGAGTTGGGTTCTGGTGTCATGCGTTGAGGCTAATTCTAACTGTGGCTCGTCACTAAACACAATTTTAACCAACCCCGGACACTTCTAGATAGCATTAAAATATAAAAATCCACCAATTGCACTCGAAAAGGTAACATCATATGACACTCGTACTCCCCAATCTGCAAGGCAAACAAATGGGTCAAGTTCTTACAACAATCGCCGTCACGAATTTCATCGATCTAGTTATGGCTGAACGGGGATTCATTTCTGCTGATGAAGTTCGTTCTGCGATAATCGATAAGGTTATTGTCGATACCGGAGCGACACTGCTTTCCTTGCCAGCTCTCATTATTAGCCAACTCGGTTTAAGACAAGTAGGAGAAAGAGATGTAGAAACATCCACTGGTATCACAAAAGGTCGAATTTTTGCCGGGGCTCAAATTTTTGTAGAGGGGAGAGAAGGGAGATTTGATTGTTTAGAGTTACCAGAAGGCGTTTCCGCTGTTTTGCTGGGCGTGACTCCCATGGAAGAACTAGGCTTAGAACCAGATTTGAACAATCAACGGCTGCGAGTATTGCCGATGAATGACCAACAAACATATTTGATGGTTTAATATTCTAGCTGGCATAACAGCCCAAAAATGTATAATCACTTGCACTCAAAAAGGTAACATCATATGACACTGGTACTTCCCAATCTGCAAGGCAAACAAATGGGTCAAGTTCTTACAACAATCACCGTAACGAATCGCATCGATCAAGTCCTCGCTGAGCGCGGTTTCATTCCTGCGGGTGAAATTCGTTCATTCACTCTCGATCGAGTTCTAGTCGATACTGGAGCCACTCTGCTTGCCTTACCAGCTCCCATTATCAGCCAGTTGGGTTTAAGCCAGCTTGGAGAAACTAATGTAGAAACTGCTGCGGGAATCAGAAAAGGGCGGATATTTCAAGATATTATGCTTGAAGTTGAAGGGCGACAAGCAGTGTTTGACTGCCTGGAAATGCCCGAAGGAGTTGATGCGGTTTTGCTGGGCGTAATTCCAATGGAAAGACTAGGCTTAGAACCAGATTTAAAAAATCAACGGCTGCGAGTATTGCCGATGAATGACCAACAAACATATTTGATGGTTTAGTCGATCGGTGTTCAATAATGTGCAATCGATTTGAGATTTTAAAAGAGGTAAAATAATATGACACTGGTACTCCCCAATCTTCAAGGCAAACAAATGGGTCAAGTTCTTACAACAATCGCCGTCACAAATCGCATCGATCTAGTTATGGCTGAACGAGGCTTCATTTCTGCTGATGAAGTTCGCTCTGTGATACTCGATAACGTTATTGTCGATACCGGAGCGACACTGCTTTCCTTGCCAGCTCCCATTATTAGCCAACTCGGTTTAAAACAAGTAGGAGAAAGAGATGTAGAAACATCCACTGGCATCAGAAAAGGTCGAATTTTTGCCGACGCTCAAATTATTATAGAAGGAAGAGAAGGGAGATTTGATTGTTTAGAGTTACCAGAAGGCGTTTCCGCTGTCTTGCTGGGCGTGATTCCCCTGGAAGAACTAGGCTTAGAACCCGATTTGAAAAATCAACGGCTGCGAGTATTGCCGATGAACAATCAGCAAACGTATCTGATGGGTTAGTCGATCGGCATTTACCGTAGCACAAACCTCTAGCCTGTGATTCCTATCATGTCCAGTCTATTACCAGCCCTCACTACAAACGGATTTTATTTTTGTCTTCGAGAATACATAATATCATCGTTGGTTAAAAATTTTTATCCCAAAAAACGTGATTTTTGGGTTGATGTAAGTTTTTTGCCATACATCTAGCGAGCCGAATAAGCCTTGAGTAAATACACCCCAACCGTCCCAAATATCAAAACAACTAACCCTAAAACTAACTCTATACTAAACCTTTGAGCATTGCCCAAAGCGACAAGAATTTGCTGCCGCACCACAAAGGCAAACAGCCAACAAATCTCTGCCTTCAGCCAAACCAAAAGACCTCGCCCCAACAGATATTGCCGGCGCGCATTCTCAGAAGTAATGGGTACGGGATAATTAAAAGTATGCGGATAGCGAGATACCGCAGTTAAAACCGCAAAAATAATTGCGGCAACCGCCGGCATTATCCAAATCGTCACCTTGTCGCCCCAAGCATCAGCCAGCCCCCCCAAGCCGAAATGAATCGGAATTCGATCGGGCAAAAGCGGCCAAAACTCTACAATTACCAAAATCGACACTAAAATCGCGATCGCCCCGGCGAGCTCTACCGCCACTAAAGCAGGCGAAAGCCCCAGAGAAATAACTGGCCGTTGGTTTGGTGCGTTTCCAGTCATGGGCGTCAAAATTTAGATTAATATTAAAAAGAATAGTATTGTTTCAAATTTAATCCCAGATAGCGAGTAAGGATTGTATGACGGCTCAGGTTTTGGTTGAAAAGAAAAAGTTAGAAAAACCGCCCCTAACAATACACACATTAGGCGATCGCGTCCTGCGGCAGCCAGCGAAGCGCGTCAAAAGCGTCGATGCAGAAATTCGGCAGCTAGTCCGAGAAATGCTGCAAACCATGTACAGTGCGGATGGCATCGGTTTGGCCGCCCCCCAAGTCGGAGTCCACAAACAAGTAATCGTGCTCGACTGCGACCCGGAAAACCCCGCAACACCCCCAATGGTTTTGATTAACCCTACCATCAAAAGTAGCAGCAGCGATGTCTGCATCTTGCAAGAAGGGTGTTTGAGCATTCCGGGAGTGTATTTAGAGGTCAAACGTCCAGAAGCCATTGAAGTGTCCTACCGCGACGAATACGGCCGCCCGCAAACCCTGATAGCGACAGAGTTACTGTCAAGGGCAATTCAGCACGAAATGGATCACCTCAACGGAGTGCTGTTTGTAGACAGAGTAGAAAACAAGCTGGCACTGAATGAAGAATTAGTCAAAAAGAAATTTTCGCCAAAGGCAGTAAAATCAGTATGATGGCAGGAACTCCCAAAAGTGGTTTATTGTTAGCTCTTTCGTGCATCGCTGCGATCGCCGCAGTCGGCTCAATGTTTGAGCTGTCTTCGGGAGACGCTCAACTCGGCAATTTAGTCACCGGCATCATCCTCGCCCTCAGCGTACCGCTAACTGGCATATTTTTCTATGCAGCCGTTCAGGATGCCAGGGCAAATCTCTAAGCAGAGTCATTAGTCATGAGTCCTGAGTCCTGAGTCATTAGTTATTAGTAATTACTTATTACTTATTAGCTAACAACTAATAACTGTTGAATAAAGATTGCAGATAAATAACATCAGCTAACATCTCGCAAGCTAATGACTAATAACTTTGCAATAAAGACTGCGGATAAATAACATCAGCTCATGACCAATGACCAATGACTAATGACGGATGACTGATGACTAATGACTAATAACTAATGACTAATGAAATCGGATTTCTGCGACAAGTGCCAGCCTTTGGCGCTGCGGGATCGCCAGCATCCAGATACCAACTTTTTGAAGATGGGGAAATGGTTATCGGACGCGATCGCAATTGTCAAATAGCTTTAGAGTCGATCGCCCACGGCATGGTTTCCCGCCGCCACGCCGCAGTCCGTCCCCTGACTCAGGGCACTTGGACGAGATGGGAAATTTGCGACCTCAACAGCGCTAACGGAACTTATATAAACGGACAAAAGCTACAAGGCTGCCAAACTTTAGAAACAGGCGATCGCATCAGTCTCGGCCAAGACGGCCCTGAATTCATATTTGAATCTCCCGTAACCCCTCACCAAAATAAACTCGGATTTCCCGCAACAAAAACAGGAAATTTTGCTGTTAGTGAAAAGGACGCTCTCACTTTAACTCAATTATTCCCGATCGCCTCGACAGGGAAACTATTAAGCCAAAAAGCTTACTTATATCCAGGTATTGCCACAGTTATTTTTGTCGTGTCGATGTTTGTGGCCGTGGGAAATTCCGCAGCATTCAACTTGCTGCTGTCAGCTTACCTCGCCGGTGGGGCTTACTACTTTATATATCAACTGTGCGGCAAACATAAGCCTTGGTGGGTATTGCTTGGTTCGGCTGTAGCTACAGTCCTAATTTTGCTCAGCCCCTTATTAATTGGATTTATATTAGTATTTAGAGAAATTTTACCCGGCCGCCTGCCAGCAGAAGGCGAAGAAATCAATTTTTTGTATTTTTTAATCCGAATGTTTTTCGGGGCGGGTCTGATGGAAGAATTACTGAAAGCCCTGCCCGTTTTGGGAGCGATGCTGCTGGGAAATTGCCTGAAAAATCCGTGGCGCGATCGAATCGGCGTTTGGGAACCTTTAGACGGAATTTTGTTAGGAAGTGCCTCCGCAGTGGGCTTTACACTGTTAGAAACTCTGGGGCAGTACGTTCCCAATGTTATCCAAAATGTCACCCTGCAAGCAGGGCCCGAAGCCGGACAATTAGTAGGATTGCAGTTGCTAATTCCCCGAATTTTGGGTTCCGCCGCCGGACACATGGCTTACAGCGGCTATTTGGGATATTTTATCGGTTTGAGCGCCCTCAAACCCAGGAAGCGCTGGCAAATTTTGGGCGTAGGTTATTTCAGCGCTGCCGCACTTCACGCTTTGTGGAATGCGTCGGGAGCCGCCAGCGTACTTTTACTGGCTGTGGTGGGAGTTTTGTCCTATGCGTTTTTGGTGGCCGCGATTTTGAAAGCCCGGGCTCTGTCTCCGAATCGCGAGCAAAATTTTGCCACCAGAATATTTTCTCAAAAGTGACTGCTGACTGCTTAATTGTTGAGGTACGATCGCACCTCAAGCTGCCATTTTTTTCTTGTGTTTTAACCAGCTTAAACCTGCCAATGCTAAAGCTGTCCCCCCTGCGGTGAGAGGTTCGGGAACTGGTTCGGCTGCGGTATCCACTAGAGTGTAAGAAACAGGGGCATAGTCGACTCTCGGGAAACCTCTGTCTATAGCAAGTACACGGTCTCTGTTACTAATCATTACCTCCTTATAGCCCCAAAAAAGAGAGAACGGCCCGTTGTTAGCCATCTGCCAACGTGCCGTGCCCTCATACTTGACGTAAAAAGGCCCTCCTGGTACGTCTGGAAGGTCAATTTCTCTAATCGCTGTGTCGCCGCCCCTTGCTTCCAGTCCGAGAAATTCCCCTTGATAAAATGAAACTGTAGCCCCTACCAAATCGTAGTAATCTTTGCCTTGCAGTTGATAAGACTCAGCAGAGGCAGTTAGATAAGTGTTTAATCTTCCCTCGGATACTGCAATTCCTTCATATCCTATTCCTGTAAGCGAGGAGTTATCCACCTTAAAAAAGCCGCTAGTTCCCTGCGAAGAAAAATTGTAGCTAAGTACGGCGGCTTGTGCTTGGTCTACTCCTGCTAATGACACCGCTGCATAACTTAAAAGTGTGCTAGCGATCGCACTTCCCAATCTCTGTCTTTGTTTCGGGTTCATAGTCTACCTCATCAGGTTTTATGTAAGTGTAGTTTCATTGTAGATAGCCATCGCCAGTAAGTATCCGCATTCTTAACATAATTTTTTTTTATTTCCAAGATTGCCAAATATAAATATCGGAACTTCTACTGATACGCTACGTGTAATATTTGTATAATTTATGACTTTTAACTATTACTTTTGAACCGATACCAGAAAAATGTTCCTCGTACCGGATAAATATTCCGACGGGCTTGTGTGGTTGCCGGCGAACGCGTCCTCATATCATACTCTATCGATTTTGTCAATATCCAATTTCCATAAATTTGATCGGGTTGCGGATGCCGTCTTCCTTGTGCTGTCTTCCTTCTTCCTTCTCTTAGAAATTCTTCACAAATAGTTTGACTGTGGTACTATCTGGATGGCTGTGAGTAGCTGAGGGAAGCCAACGGGCTTGATTCCTGTGGTGGAGGAGAATCCAGGAGTGCTAGATAGGATGTCATTGGGATACGCAAACGTTTTCGGCCAGCGAAGTCAACCCGAACCCCTCCGCATTGGGGTGATTGGGGTTGGCAATATGGGCCAGCACCACACGCGAGTTCTGAGCTTGCTGAAAGATATCGAGCTCGTGGGTGTTGCAGACATAAATGTAGAGCGGGGAATTGATGTAGCAAGCAAATACCGGGTTCGCTTCTTTGAAGACTACCGGGATTTGCTCGCCCACGTAGATGCAGTTTGCGTCGCCGTTCCAACTCGCCTGCACCACCCTGTGGGGATGTCTTGTCTCCAAGCGGGTGTTCACGTTTTAATTGAAAAGCCGATCGCGGCTAGCATTGCTGAAGCCGAATCTTTGGTCAATGCGGCTGCTGAAGCCCACCGGATTTTGCAAGTGGGTCACATCGAGCGCTTCAATCCAGCTTTTCAGGAACTCGGCAAAGTGCTGAAAACTGAAGAGCTACTGGCATTGGAAGCTCACCGGATGAGTCCCTATTCCGATCGGGCCAACGACGTATCGGTAGTTTTGGATTTAATGATCCACGACATCGACTTGCTCCTGGAATTGGCAGATTCCCAAGTGGTGAAGCTGACGGCCAGCGGCAGCAGGGCCTCAGATTCAGGTTATTTAGACTACGTGACAGCGACGCTGAACTTTGCTAACGGCATTGTGGCCACCCTGACTGCCAGTAAGGTGACGCACCGCAAACTTCGTTCAATAGTCGCTCACTGCAAGAATTCTTTGACAGAGGCAGATTTTCTCAACAACGAAATCTTGATTCACCGACAAACAACCGCCAATTACGTGACGGATTACGGTCAGGTGCTTTACCGTCAAGATGGGTTGATCGAGAAAGTTTACACCAGCAATATTGAACCGCTCCACGCAGAATTGGAGCATTTTATTAATTGCGTGCGGGGTGGAAATCAGCCTTCTGTTGGGGGAGAACAAGCTCTCAAAGCTCTGCGGCTTGCGAGTTCGATCGAGCAAATTGCTCTCGACGGTCAAGCTTGGTATCCGAAAGAGCTAGAGTCTACTTTGCAAGTTAGCTAAATCGAGACAAATCGTGTCGTTTCCGGGTGCTTTTACAGTTTGGGTTTGTTGTTCGTTGAAAAGGGTAACTGTTCCCGCGCAACCGGATTCGATGTCAGTCCATTTTAGATTTTAAATTTTAGATTTTAGGTTGACTCCACAGATAAATCTGGGGGATTAAACTAAGGTTTAAATTTTTGGGATCTCCACAACCTAAGTCGGGGCTTGTATCCGTCTTTGGGTAAGGTCACGATTTATGCAAAAAAAGAGCCACTATTTGACGGCTGATGGTTTTGCTAACTAGCTGATTTCCTTGAGGACTGAGGTGAATGCTGTCTCGATACAAAGTTGGAAGTTCGGCTGCACAATTGAATATCGGAAGAAAATCTATGTAAGTAATTTTCTCTGTTTCGACGAGTTCGGCGAGACGCTCTCTAGCCTTGACTTCCCAGTCGCGAGAGCCCTCGCCTAATTCGTCGCGCTTGGGCGTCACGGCTAGCAAAAACTCGACGTTAGCGGATACAGCTATTTTCTGGATTTGGCGCATAGCTTCTAAGTTGCAGCCGACTACATCGCTTTCGGTCCAGGGTGCTGCTAATTGGCGAGGCGGCATTGCAGGTAGCAGATAGCGACTCAATAACTCTAGCGCGGCCGATCGAGGTTTGCGATCGGGATAAGATCGATCGCGCCCCACAACAAGAGCACAGGGAGCAGAAGCAAATAAATCGTCCGTATTGAGCAGCAACACCAAAGCCTTTGCCCCAAAAACACCGAACCGCTTGGCATAAGCAAGTTGATTCCTCGGCCCCCAAGAATTCGCTGAAGCGTTGAGAACTTCAAAATCCGAATAGTTGACTTGTGAACTTATTTGTGCATCGCTCGCCAAATGCTGTACTTGCAGCCTCAACTGCCGAGCCATAATTTCCGAGATGGTATCTGTCTGATGTGTCCACCAACCGCCGTTGGCGACAGAATCTCCCAACAGCAAGACGCGCAGAGTTTCGGGATCGGCCAGGGGGGCGATCGCGACCGTACGCATCGAATACTCGTTAATCTCAATCCGGTTGCCCAAGCGGCGCACCCTCTGGTTTGGCGCCAACAAATAGCCGCACTCGGCATCGGCAATGTAAATCAAGGGATTGCCAAAACCCAGCAGCACCCGCAGCAGCACTTCGATTGCTGCCCACAATCCTGCGGTGACAGCCAAAATTATCAGAACAACTTTCAACAATTAACCTCGATCGAAAACGAAAAACTGCTGCTGAATTCGGGGTTTTAGCAACTTGGTCGCGCGATTGAGTCAACCGAATCGCCCCCGTGGATATAGAATTCTAGAATATACCGTCAAAATCCGCCGTCAGCCGTCAGTGAACTTGGTGGTTTCAGGAAACCCGTGGACTTAAAACAAATATTCAAAACGCCGAATCCCATAATCGGTGTCGTACATTTACAGCCTTTGCCAACTTCTCCCCGCTGGGGCGGGAACCTCAAAGCTATTATCGGAAGAGCCGAGCAAGAGGCTACAGCGCTGGCTTCTGGCGGCGCAAACGGTATCATCGTCGAGAACTTTTTCGACGCTCCTTTTGCCAAAGACAGCGTGGATCCGGCTGTTGTGAGCGCGATGACTCTGGTAGTCGAGAGGCTGACAAATCTGGTGACGCTGCCGATCGGCGTTAACGTGCTGCGAAACGACGCCCACAGCGCGATCGCCATCGCCTCCTGCACGGGAGCCCAATTCATCCGCGTCAACGTCCTCAACGGCATCATGGCTACAGACCAAGGCTTAATTGAAGGCCAAGCTCACCAGCTACTGCGCTACCGCCGGGAATTGGGCAGCGATGTCAAAATATTAGCAGACGTGTTAGTCAAGCACGGGCGACCCCTGGGCAGCCCCAACTTGACCACAGCCGTCCAAGAGACGATCGGGCGCGCTTTAGCCGACGCCGTGATCCTTTCCGGCTGGACAACCGGCAGCCCTCCCAATCTCGAAGACTTAGAACTCGCGAGTGCAGCAGCGGCGGGAATTCCAGTTTTCATCGGCAGCGGCGCCTCGTGGGAAAACATTTCTACCCTCATGCAGGCTGCTGATGGAGTAATTGTTTCGAGCTCCTTGAAACGAAACGGCCGCATCGATCAACCCATCGATCCGATCCGCGTCAGTCAGTTTGTAGAAGCCGCCCGCCGCAGCTTGGCCCCGATCGAGCGCGAACAGGAAAACAGAGACGCTAACGGCTCGATCGGGCCCACACCGGAACCTGGCAAAGTCAGAAGTAAAACGTAAAATGGGAATTGTTGACTGTTGACTGTTGACTGTTGGCAGTAGTCATCAGTCAGTAGTCATCAGTTATTAGTTAACAATTAACATTCAATAGTCATTAGTTAACAGTCAACAGTCCACAATTCCCAATTCCCAATTCCCAATTACCAATTACCAAATCAAAAAATGATTCGCCGACGTTCCACCCCTTGGATTCATCGCTGGTCTAGGACTGTGATGGCAGCGATCGCAGCCATCGGCGTCGTAGAAACGGCCTATCTCACGATCGCTAAATTCACGACAGGCTCGGTCATTTGTCCCACCAGCGGCTGCGACAAAGTTCTCAACAGTCCCTACGCTACAGTTTTTGGCACAGTGCCTTTAAGTTTGTTAGGTTGTCTGGCTTACCTGAGCATAGCAATTCTGGCATTCGCTCCCAAAGCCGTCAATCGCGACACCAATAAAGGACTGCACTCTCAACTAGAAAACAAAACATGGCAAGCGCTATTTATCATCACCGCTGCGATGGTAATTTTTAGTAGCTATTTAGTGTATTTGATGGCTTTTGAAATTAAGGAACTGTGCATTTATTGCATCAGTTCCGCCGTATTTTCGCTGTCGCTGTTTGTGCTGGTGCTAGTCGGGCGCGAGTGGGAAGATATCGGACAGTTGGTGTTTACAGGCATTTTGGTGGCGATGGTGAGTTCGATCGGCGCTTTGGGACTCTACAACAGCGTGCGATCGCCTGCTGCTTCTGTGTCTACTCCAGGAATTGCACCCCCTGCCGTCACTACAACTTCAGGGCCGGCACAACTTGCTTTGGCCCGCCACCTCCAACAAATCGGCGCTAAAGAATACGGCGCTTACTGGTGTCCCCACTGCCACGACCAAAAAATCCTGTTCGGCAAAGAAGCAGCCAAAATAATTGATTATTTTGAATGCGATCCGCAAGGGCAAAATTCCCGCGCTGAAATTTGCCAAGCTGCTGCTGCGAATGTTAAAGGTTTCCCGACTTGGGAGATTAAAGGTCAGTTTTATTCGGGGACACAAACTTTGGATAAACTCGCTGACTTATCCGGTTACACCGGCCCGCGCAACTTTCAAAACTGACAGAAAAATTTGAGATTTTAGAGGGCAGATTTTAGATTTTTTTGCAGGAAACCTCCTGGTTTTTCACTTAGTTTATCGTTGTCTAGTGCTGCGAATAAATCTAAAATCTCGCATCTATAATCCCTAAAAACTTAGTAAAAATTATACCAATTCTCCCAAGTCTTGCAAAAATGATGAGTGTGGGTTTGTTTGCGCTCACTATTCTGCACCGGTGCGTCGCTCAAAGATTGTGGATATTATTTAAGATTTTTGATGGCGACGCACCCGGAGCGATACTGTTGCATGAGTTTTGAGAATTAGTATTAGTTAGAGCGAAGAAGTTTAAAACAAGTTGTGGCTCTCTAATATAATCTGCGAATAAATACTAGGACTTTTACACAAAAACTATCATAACCGGGTTTCAGCTTCCAGACTCATTGGTGAAATGACATATTTTGGTTGAGAAAGCCGGTTTCTGCTGCAGCCCGATCGCCCGCAGCAAAAAACTAAAAAATTGGATAATCAAAAATCTAAAATCGACTCGCCCGCACCGAAAAACCAAAAAATTGGATAATTTTAAATCAAAAATCTAAAATCGACCCGCCCGCACCGAAAAACCAAAAAATCAAAAAATCAAAAAATCAAAAATCGATAGATCGCCCCAGAGATGTAAAAGCTATATGTAGTAGTAGCTTAGATGCTCGAAGGGCGAGGCAAAAATCCCTAAAATATGCTAGAAACTATCAAAAAATGGCTCGATCGAGAACGCCGAGTATTGATTACTGCGAATGCAGTTGCCGGTACGGTGATTGTAATGCGCTGGTTCGGATTTTTGCAGGTGTGGGAATGGGCTGCTTTCGACCACTTTGTGCGCTGGCGGCCGGCCGAACCAATGGACTCGCGCATCGCCATTGTCGAAATTAAGGAAGCTGACTTGCAAAAATACGGCTACCCAATTTCCGATGCTGTATTGGCCCAATTGCTGCAAAAATTGCACGCAGGGAAGCCGCGGGCGATCGGGCTCGACGTTTACCGAGATTTGCCAACTCAACCGGGTAACGCCGAATTGCTCAAAACTTTTAAAACTATTCCCAACTTAATCGGCATTGAGTTGATGCCAGACGAAGCCAGGTTCGGAGTTCGGCCACCTCCGGTACTTGACAAGCTCGATCGAATCGGTTTCAACAACGTTGTGATCGACGCTGATGGAAAAGTGCGCCGAACTTTGCTCTACGCTTGGCCCGGAGACGGCAAAACTCATCAAAGTTTCGCGCTCAGACTGGCTTTGCTTTACCTCGAAAGTGAAGGGATTTCCCCTCAACCAGCAAAAGCCAATCCTAAATACTTGCAGTTAGGCAAGGGGGTTTTTCGGCCTTTTGAACCGAATGACGGTGCTTACGTTCGATCGGACGGCCGCGGCTATCAAATTCTCGCTAATCCGCGCGGCCCGCTAGGCAGTTTTCGCACTGCATCGATGAGCGACGTGCTTTCTGGCAAAGTACCGCCGGATTTTGTGCGATCGCGCGCTGTCTTGATCGGCTCAACTGCCACCAGCCTCAAAGACTTTCAGCAAAATGCTTACAGCTCCGGCTTGTTTGCTCCTCCCCAGCCAATACCCGGAGTCGAGCTTCAGGCTCATTTCTTGAGCCAAATTTTGAGTGCTGCCCTCGACGGGCGCGGAGGTATCAAAGTCTGGCCCGAGGCGGCGGAGTTGCTGTGGATTTTACTGTGGTCTTGGGCGGGAGCCAGTTTGAGCTGGAAGTTGCGATCGCTCGGTCGATCGGCTTGCTGTTTGTCAAGTATCTGTCTCGGTCTGAGTGCCAGTTTATACTTAGCTTTTTTAGCCGGTTGGTGGCTGCCGTTAATTCCTCCAATCCTCAGTCTTTTGGGTTCTGGCTGTGCAGTTGTAGGTTATCTGGCTCACTTGCAAGAAGAATTAAAACGGTCTAAAGAATTTTTACAATCGCTAATCGATACAATTCCCGACCCGATTTTTGTCAAGGATCGAAATCACCGCTGCGTTGTTTTGAATCAGGCATATTGTCGGTTTATTGGCTATCCTTTGGAAATTTTAACTTGCCGAACAGATTACGATTTATTTCCCCAAGACGAAGCCGATATATTTTGGCAGCAAGACGAATTAGTATTGCAAACTCACCAGCCGCGAGAAAATGAAGAATATTTTACCGACGCTCACGGAATTACCCATCTGATTGCGACTAAAAGATCCCTCCACAAAGATGCTGCCGGCAACCTATTTTTAGTCGGAGCAATCAGAGATATTACCGATCGCAAGCGCCGGGAAGATGCCCTAGAACAAAAAAATGCTGAACTCAGCCATCAAGCTTATCACGATGCTCTCACCAGTTTGCCCAACCGCAAAATGTTCTACGAATGCTTGCATTCCTCTCTAGAAACTGCCTCCAGCAATCAGGAATTGGTAGCTTTACTGTTTTTAGATTTAGATGGATTTAAGTCAATCAACGACACTCTCGGACACAATGTGGGCGATTTGCTCTTAAAAGCTGTTGCCAGTCGGCTCAAAAAATGCTTGCGCGGCAGCGATACTATCTCGCGGTTGGGCGGCGACGAGTTCACAGTCATTCTGCCCGCAATTCCCGGTCGCGAGGAAGCTGCGAAAGTAGCCCAAAAAATTTGCGACGCCATCATGCAGCCTTTTATTTTAGAAGAACATACAGTTTCTGTAACTACAAGTATTGGTATTACTTTGTATCCAACTGACGGTCAAGAGCCAGAGATTTTAGTTAAGAATGCCGATGCAGCGATGTATCGTGCTAAGGAACGCGGGAAAAACCAATATCAATTTTCTTAAGAAATACCCGTTTAAAAAAAGAATGCAGCTTTCGGCAAGCTGCAAACCCCGATAGTCATCAGTTATTCCCATCTCAAAACTTAGATTGAAAATAGTATAGTCTGTCATCTGTCTTGAGATAGACTTACCAAAAAGAGGAAACTGATTGCAGCAAGTTGCCGTTTTATCTAAATGTTAAAGAATATTAAAAAATTCAAAAATAGAGACCGGAGATTAAATTCAAATCGCCAAAAGCGTTGATTTAAAAGGGTTTAAGTAGCTTTACGAAAGTTAATTAAAGGAAATGTAAAGATATCAGTGGAACTACGGAAATCGATCGATATAATAGGTGGTACAGGCGTGCATCTACTTCGGTGATTTGGATAAAACTATGAATACTATGCGTACTTTGATTCAGCTCACAAAAACGGCAACCCTGGCGGTCTGCCTGCAAGTGAGTACGATCGGCATCGCAAATGCGGCTCTACTTACCAGCAACTGGGCAAACAGCCGTAGCACGGGCGAGGGCTCCGGGCGATCGACCTCCACAGTCTTGACAGTTGCACAAACCTCATCGTTTGGAAATCAAGCAACAAAATACGAACCAGACCCCAACGGGAACCCCAAAAGTGACGGTACGGGGACGCGCTGAACCCAACTTTTCAATCTTCTATTGGCCCAGATTTGTACCAATTGAATCGATCGATTAAAGTATGGGTGCACCAATCCGGCTCAGTCAGCGGGTAGTCAACTCGGTAGTGACCGCCGCGGCTTTCGGTGCGAAACGCAGCACTTCTGAGAATTAAGCAGCCGATATCCAATAAATTGCCAACTTCCCCCCAATTTCGCAACAGCAGGCTGGTTTCCTCATCCGCAGGTGAGAAATCAAGGATTTTTCCAGGCCGCAACTTCAGCAAAGTTTGACTCAAAGGCAAAGAGGCAAATTCTTGCCGCCAAATCTCAACTTGGACGATCGCACTTTCCAAATCGCGTTGTCCCCGGCAAATTCCCGCACTCTGCCACACCAATTGCGGCAATTCAAACCGCAATTTTTCGATCGCCTCAATGTCCTTTTGAGAAATCGATTTTTTCAAGATTTCCCCTGCATCGAACTCCGAGGCGAATGCTTCGGGCTTTCCACCTTCTACCTGCAAAAGTCCCATCTGCGCCCCAAAAACCAGACACTCCAGCAGCGAATTGCTCGCCAACCGGTTAGCGCCGTGTACCCCGGTGCTGGCAGTTTCTCCCACCGCGTACAAACCCGGAATCGAAGTTTGGTTAAACTTGTCAGCCACAATTCCTCCCATCCAGTAATGGGCGGCCGGCGTCACGGGCACCGGTTCGGAAAAAATATCAATTCCCCAATCAGCGCACACTTGAATAATATTCGGAAACCTGTAGCGCAGTCGATCGACCGCAATCGGGCGCAAATCCAGCCAAACGTGAGGTTCCCCCGTTTTCTGCAAGTGGCGGAAAATAGCGCGGCTGACAACATCCCGAGGGGCGAGTTCCCCGCTGGGGTGAGAGTCAAAAGCAAAGCGATATCCCTTACTGTCAACCAAATGAGCTCCTTCTCCCCGCACCGCTTCGCTAATCAGAAACCGAGGCGCGCCCGCTTTGCTGAGGGCCGTCGGGTGAAACTGCACAAATTCTAAATCTCGCAGCAGCGCCCCGGCACGCCACGCAATTGCCACCCCATCCCCGGTACTTACCGACGGGTTGGTCGTTTGAGCAAAAACCTGTCCGCCACCGCCTGTCGCCAGTACCACGGCCGGCGCCCGCAGCCACTTGACTTGTGAGCCGCAAATCGAGCTAATGCCCTGACAGCGCCCGGTTTCGTCTAGCCACAGACTCAAAGCAAAGGCAGGGGATACGAGTTGAATGTTTTTGCGGCTCAATACTTTTGCTGTCAGCGTACTGATAACGGCTTTGCCCGTAGTGTCGGCGGCGTGGAGAACTCGGCGGCGGGAGTGGGCTGCTTCTAGGGTGAGGGCTAAATCGGGGCCGGTGCGATCGAAAGCAACGCCCATTTTGACCAGGGAGTCAATGCAGGCTGAAGCTTCCTCGACTAAAAATTTCACCGCCTCCAAATCGCAAATACCGGCTCCGGCAGCCAGTGTATCCTGAACGTGCAGCGCTGCGGAATCTTCAGGGGCGATCGCCGCAGCAATCCCTCCTTGGGCCCAATCGCTTGCAGAAACAGGCAGGGTATTTTTATTGATCAAGCCCACCTGCAAATGTTCTGGGAGGCAAAGTGCCGTGTACAACCCAGCCGCGCCAGCACCTATCACCAATACGTCAAATTTGTCAGTCATATACCAGAAGGAAGAAGGAAAAGGGAAGAAGGAAGATCCAATAAAATCAATAATTTGAGGAATTTAAAAGGTGCTAACCCCCAAGGTGGTTGCGATGCTAAGCAGTCAGGCGATTTGAGATTTTAAATTTGAGATTTTAGAATTACTCCTGAAAAATTAAAGGCAGAAGTCATCAGCCTAAGAGAAAAAAATCTTTTCTTTCTGCCTTCTGCCTTCTGCCTTCTGCCTTCTGCCTTCTGCGTTCTGCCTTCAAAGGAGGCCCGCTGCTATCTAGTCGTAGAGACCGTTGTTCAACCTGGTGTCTCCTTCAATAAAGACTGATTCGACATCAGTTACGGTGAATTTGTCCATGTTAGCTTGCAGCACTTTTTTCTGAGCTTCCGTCAAGTCTGAAATGTTGAGTACGTCCTCAACTTTTTCGTAAGGAGCATTCTTAATAATCGATCGAGCTAAAGTGGGATACAACCCTCGAAATTCCCGAAAGTCCCGGACGGCGCTGTTGTTCAAATCAAGTTTTTTGCCGTATTCTGTGGCAAGCTTGTCATCGGCGCGATTGGTTCTAGCCGGAGCTTCAACAGCTAGGAGCGAGGATGATGGCAAGACGATACGGCTCAAGGTTGCCGCGATCGCGCTTTGATCTCCAGCCCATGCAAAGCAGCCCAGCACTAAGCCCAATACTGCCAATAGACGACCCAATCGTTTCATGAAGTTTTGTCTCCCAATTTCATACACAGCATTTATCTAGAGACTACCATTTTGCTTATGCAGTTTTTCAGACAAATCCGCAGCAGGCAGAGGGCTGTTATAAACTTTACATTGAGCTATTGACACCAGGGACGATATATGATCTTTCTCGAAGTTGAGGCATGGCAGGCAAGTTTATAGAAGGCCCTCCAAATTAAAAACTGGGACTTCCATTTTTAAGGGTTAATTTTTTGCCGCGCACCCAATTTTCTGGCTATCGAGAACTTTTTCCTTTCGATTTCAAAAAAGTGTTCAAATCAGCATAAGTACCGCCGTAAGTCACGGTGGGAGTGTCGTAACCCTTCAAAGCAACGGTGTGCTGCTCGAAAACGCCCTGGGCCCCCAATTGGGTCAGGTATTTGTAGGTTGTTTCTCCCACGGCGATATCTTTGCCGAGTTGCTTGGTGCAAGATTCCAGGCGAAATGCTGCGTTTACAGTATCTCCCAAGGCGGTGTAGTCCGATCGGTCGCTGCTGCCAGAATTTCCCACCATTGCATAACCGGTATTGATTCCGGCCCCGACTCGCAAAGGAAAAGGCAGGGGGTAACGGGTGCTGAGTTCGTCTGTTGCCTTGTGCAGTTCGCTCAAAGCTTGGCAAATCCGCATCATTTCCTCGCTGCTGACACCGCTGGTTTTGTGGAACCAGACAGCCATGATGGCATCGCCGATGTATTTGTCCACCCAACTGCCGTGTTCGCGAATGATCAGTCCTGCTTTGCGGAACCAACTGCCGATGACTTCTGAGAGTAGGGTTTCGTCTAGCTGCCTAGTCAAAACAGTAAAGTCTCGGATGTCCATTACCATGACGCTAATCAGGCTGCGCACCGTCAAAGTCGCCGTAAAATCGTCAGAGTCTGCCTCGTGTATGGGATCGTGCCGGTAGCCGGCGGTTGGGTTGTAGAAGTCCAATTCGGTTTGACCGAAAATAATCCGATCGCCATTTCTGAGCGTGACAGGAATACTGACCCGCCGCCCGTTGACAAAGGAACCGTTGCGGCTGCCCAAGTCGATCAGGTAGAACTCTCCTGTCTCCATTTGCTGTAACATCGCGTGATTCCGGGAAATCCAGCGATCGATTAACACAAAATTATTGTCATCGCTCCGCCCTACTGTCCAGCAATTGCTGCCGGAGAGCGGCAAGTAGCGATTGCCGCTTTCTGTACGAAGTACCAAATGTGGATTGGCTTGCAAAGTCACCACAGCCCTAGAAACAACATCAAGTCAACCGATTTGAGGTTTTAAACTTTAAATTTTAACTTTACCGCGCGGCTTATAACTGAGATTGCTGCTTAAAAACCTCACATCGGCTGTTCTAAAATCTAAAATTGTTTAGTCGATCGTCGATGCACCAAACCAAAACAGGATTGCCGAACCACAATTCGATCGCCCACGAAGGTAGTTATGGTTCGATCTTAAGCGAAAGTGTCATTTTTTTCACGCCAAAAATGTATTTGGGGAGTTTAATTTGCTGATTTTTGCCAAAAATCTCACTTATTTATGCTGAGGGGGACGCAAAAAAACTGGAAAATTGCTCGCCGGCTCAGATCGAGAGTTCAACTAAATCGTCCCATACTTTGCTAAACTTACTCATAGTTAATCTTTAAAGGAATTTTCCATGTGGAAAGTTGCAGAGTTTGGAAAATTAGTTGGAGTGTCATGCTCTACCTTGCGACGATGGGAAAGCGACGGAAAGTTAATCCCAGAAAGGACATTGGGTAATCAGCGACTTTATACCGAGACTCATTTGAATATTGCTCGAAACCTGAAAACAGGCAAAACACCAAGTCGAGTCATTATTTACTGTCGCGTCTCATCCAATGGGCAGAAGGAGGACTTACTTCGCCAGGTAAAAGTAATGGAGCAATTCTGCTTAGCCCAAGGAACTTCCGTGACCGACTCAATTCAAGAGGTTGGCGGAGGATTGAACTTTAAGCGCCCCAAATTTTTGCAGATTGTACAGTGGGCAATTCAAGGCGAAGTAAAAATACTGTATGTAGCTCATAAGGATCGATTGTGTCGATTTGGTTTTGAATTAGTCGAACAAATCTTGCAGTGGAATGGCGGAACGATTATTGTCGCTAACGCTGAAACCCTTTCACCGCATGAAGAATTGACCCAAGACCTACTTTCGATCGTCCACAGTTTTTCTTCTAGGTTGTACGGACTGCGGAAATATAAAGCAAAAGTAAAGAATATTGTGGATGGTATCGATCCTTGTTCAAACTCAACTATAGTTAATCATGTGAATAAGTCCAGGGATTGAAAATGTACGCCCTCAAACGTGAGCTTAAACTTAATAACGCTGAAACCTCGCAGATGCGTGGCCACGCCGAATTTAAACGTTAGATGGCGCAAAGGATTAACCAGCTTCCCGAAAAAGAAAACCAAGAAAAAAGGTGATTCTTTGACTGTTTATAAAACATCAGGAATTTACCCAACGGTTGGTCAACCTGCTTTACCATTTACTAATCGAGTTACCCTCTACGCTGGTCAACAAATTCAATTACCAGATTTGTTAACATTTCGACTAAAAAAACGAATCGAATTTATTAGCACTTATCAAAGATTTACAGTTTCTAGGACTGCTAATAAATGGTTTGTTTCATTTTTTTTTAGACCGAGAAGATTCCGCCGATTATACACCCAATTGAAAAAATTGGTGTTGATTTAGGCGTCAAAGCCTTGGCAACTTGTTCTGATGGTTCGATATACAGCAGATTCCACGCTTATGAAGTACACCCGCCTGTGGTTCGATCCCCGGTTAGACACGGCGAAAGCCTTTGTCCCTACACTTCATAAGCCTGGAATAGGCTGTATGAGATGGCTGCGGCCGCAAAAATAGCGAAAACCAAGCTTTGCCAACTTCAAGGGCGCAATCGTCACAGAAATTTTGGCTAGAATAAACTAAGAATCAAAGCATCGAATAATGCTCGTAAGTTCTATGGTGAATCAGCACGTCAACACGCGCATACTGCCAATATTATGCAGAGACAACGCAGAAAATGACGACTGATTTAAACCGTAAAGCTTACATTATTCGGATTGAAAATCTCAAGGTTTCAGGGATGATGGCTAATAGTAACTAGGCGGGTGCGGTGAGTAGCAACTGTTTTTACGAAATTCGCCGTCAGTTAACTTACAAACAGGCTCATTATCGCACAAAGGTAGAATTAGTTGAGCGTTGGTATCCAAGTTCTAAAACTTGCTCAAAATGCGGTCATGTTCAGCCAAAGAAGCTTTCGGAGCGGGTATTTCTCTGCCAAAATCCAGACTGCGGACATATTCTAGATCGGGATGAAAATGCCGCAATAAATCTTGAGTGTGCCCCAAATGAAAAAGTACGGTTGGCTTGACCGGAATTTACGCCTGTAGAGAAGTTGCGAGCCGACTCCCTTGATTGAAACAGGAAGCAGATTCTCTGAGACTCTCTCGGTTGAAGGGTGGAATCTGAATAAGTTTAGCCAAGTTCTGTGGAGCAGTTGTTAAAGACAAGGTATCTTTAAGATTTGTTGCTTAACTTCATGTTTTTGAAGATATCAACAAAGCCTTTTCCTCGCTGCGGCGGTCAATAAATTAGAAACACGAAAATTTTATGTTGTCGAAGAGAATTTTGCCTTGTCTGGATGTGAAAGCCGGCCGCGTGGTCAAAGGTGTCAATTTTGTCAACCTTCAGGATGCTGGCGATCCGGTGGAAATGGCTCAGGTATACAACGATGCGGGTGCTGACGAGTTGGTGTTTCTGGACATTACGGCGACTCACGAAGACCGGGACATTATGATTGATGTGGTGTACCGGACTGCCGATCGAGTTTTTATCCCTTTGACTGTGGGCGGCGGCATCCAATCCTTAGACACGATCAGAAGTTTGTTGAGGGCGGGCGCCGATAAGGTAAGTATTAATTCGGCCGCAGTGCGCGATCCGGGTTTGATTGACAAAGCGAGCGATCGATTTGGCAATCAGTGCATTGTAGTGGCGATCGACGCCCGCAAACGGCAAGATGCGGATAATCCCGGTTGGGACGTATACGTGCGCGGAGGGCGAGAAAATACCGGCAAAGATGCGATCGCCTGGGCCAAGGAAGCCGAAGTGCGCGGCGCCGGCGAAATTCTGGTGACAAGCATGGACTCTGACGGCACTCAAGCCGGTTACGACTTGGAATTAACCCGAAGCATCGCCGAAATTGTCGAAATTCCGGTTATTGCTTCCGGCGGCGCAGGCAACTGTCACCACATCTACGAAGCCGTGACTGAGGGCAAAGCAGAAGCCGCACTGCTGGCTTCCCTGCTGCATTACGGGCAACTCAGCGTGGGAGAAATTAAGACTTATCTAGCAAAATGCCAAGTTCCCGTGCGGCAGCAGTAGTCTGCATTTTTAAGGGCATGGGGCAGGGGGCGTAGTTTCTTTTTCTTCCCTCTTCCTTCTTCACAATATTCCCTGAGAAGGATTTCAAGCGATCGCTTTTTCAGCTAAAAAGATATTAGCTTAATTTGAAAGACAGCAACTTCTGCTAAATGCTATTGCTTGTATCAAACTTGAGTTAAAGATTGTGCAGAATTTGAGTGAGCTTCAGGCTGTTAACAATCTCAGCGATCGAAAATTGTAAAAACGGAGAATTTTTGTATGTCTTTTATCACCTTTAACTTCCCTGCCAAGCGTGTAGTTCGCACTTTAATAGCTGTTTGTTTTTGTGCCTTGATGTTTGTTTCTAATGCTTTTCCGGCTTTTGCAGTTACCAGCAGCCCCACCAAAGGTGAAGACCAACTTTTGGGTATTGAAAAAGAATCTCAAGAAGTAGTCCTGAAAAAACCGATGTCCTTGGAAGAAACTCAAGAAAAAGCGAGCAAAGGGCCTAACGAAGTTCAGGGAGACGCTGACATTGAAAAAATGAAAAATCCTTCCAATACAAAAGCTACATCCTTTGAGCAACAAGTCAAAAAAGCTGTCGGCAAAATCAAAGACTAACTCAGCGCAGCGCGCAGTTTTCAGTAGAAAAAAGTAGGGACACGGCAATGCCGTGTCCCTATAATTTTCATGTCCTATCTAAATTTAGCTGTAGTTTTCAGAATTGGGATTAAATCGAATAATAAAGCGGAAAAGATTTGGCATCTTTCGGCTTTACAAAAACTCTTTGCTGCGGCTGTAACTGCAATTGGTCAAACTTTTCTCTAGTCAAATTAGCATTTAGCACTTGACCATCATCTAAAGTTAATTCTACCTGAATTTCCCATCCCAAATGAATCAAGCGACTGATTCTTGCAGGCACGGTTGCACTATTTTCTGTAGTTTCAATTACTACGTCGTGAGGGCGCAAAAAAATCTCCGGGTTGGCTGAGTCAAAGCCGTTGTCTTGGAACATTCTCGAACTGCTGGGCAAGACATTGACTGGGCCGATAAAACTCATGACGAAAGCAGTAGCTGGATGGTCGTAAATTTGTGCGGGTGTGCCTACTTGTTCGATTTTACCTTTATTCATTACTGTAATTCGATCGGCAACTTCCATTGCTTCTTCTTGATCGTGCGTCACGAAGACTGTGGTAACGTGTACTTCGTCGTGCAGTCGCCGCAACCAAGCACGCAAATCTTTGCGAACTTTGGCATCTAGAGCTCCAAAAGGTTCGTCCAACAGCAACACTTTCGGTTCCACCGCCAGGGCTCTGGCGAGGGCCACCCGCTGCCGCTGGCCTCCTGAGAGTTGCGACGGGTATCTATCGCCCAATCCTCCCAATTGCACTAAATTCAACAATTCTTCTACCCGCGATTTGACTTTCGCCGGCGCTGTTTTCTGAATTTCCATGCCGAAAGCGATGTTTTTTCGCACTGTCATGTGCTTGAATAGCGCGTAGTGCTGAAACACAAACCCAATATTGCGGTCTTGGACGCTAGTATTGGTGGCATCTTGGCCTGTCAGCCAGATTTTCCCGGAGTCGGGCATTTCTAAACCTGCAATCAGCCGCAGCAGCGTAGACTTGCCGGAACCAGACGGGCCCAGCAATGCGACTAGGGAACCGGATTCAATCTGCAAGCTGACTCGATCGAGTGCTTGGAAACTGCCAAACTGTTTTGATACGTTTTCGACAACTATGCCCATAGGAAGTTCGGCAACGGATTGTGTACAAGATTTAACCGATTTAACAGATTTAATGGATGGATGTTGAGGTTTGAGGTTCGAGGTTCGAGATTCGAGCGAAAAATGTTAATTTCCGGTTTGTGGATGGGTTAAGGTAAGTTTTTTTATAGCACGATCGCACATCCGTTTGTTAATTTTAGGGTTTTGGCGAGCCGTCGGTCGATTTTAGATTTTAGATTTTAGATTTTAGATTTACTTGCAGCTTTGAATCTGGAAGATGGAACTTTGGTCTAAAATTTTGGGTTCTCCAGGAAAGGAGTCGGGGCTTTGTATCCGTTTTTGGGCGGGGGTCAAACACCGGAAAATTAACAAAAATGCACCTCCCGAACAAAACAACACAATTCTTTATCACCAAAGTTGGCGTTTGATACTACAATGCAGCAAAAGTTCAAGCGTTTTTGACTTCAAAGGCTGAGGGGATAAAGGAAAATGGGAGATGTTGGACGTGTGCCTGTAGGAATTATCGGCGCTTCAGGGTACGGCGGCGTGCAACTTGTGCGACTGCTGGCGGATCACCCAGCGGCGGAAGTAGTGTATGTGGGCGGGGATAGCAGTGCGGGAAAACCTTTTTCCAGCCTTTATCCGCATCTGACTAACTGCATTGACTTGACTGTCGAGGCGATCGACCTAGATAAAATAGCGGCAAAATGTGAAGTTGTATTTCTGTCGCTGCCGAACGGTTTAGCTTGCCAAATGGCACCGAAGCTGATCGAAAAAGGCTGCAAAGTCTTGGATTTGTCGGCTGACTACAGATTTGAAAATCTGGAAACTTACAAAGCTTGGTACGGGGGCGAGCGATCGGACTCTGCTTTAGCTGCAACTGCTGTTTACGGTTTGCCGGAATTGTATCGCGATCGAATTAAAGACGCTCAGTTAGTAGGCTGTGCCGGCTGCTACGTCACTGCTAGTTTATTAGCGCTGGCACCTTTGCTCAAACAAGGTCTCATCGTGCCAGAAACAGCAATTATCGACGCCAAATCCGGTACTTCAGGAGGGGGCCGCAAAGCCGAAGTTAATCTCTTGTTGGCTGAAGCAGAGGGTTCTCTGGGCGCTTACGGCGTTGGCCGTCACCGCCACACGCCTGAAATCGAACAAATTTGCAGCGATTTAGCCGGACAAGATATCAAAGTCCAATTTACTCCCCACCTAATTCCGATGGTGCGGGGAATTCTGGCAACTGTTTACTCAAATCTGCGCGATCCGGGGTTGGTGCGGGAAGATTTAATCACCATTTTCACCGCTTTTTACCGCAATTGTCCTTGGGTAAAAGTGTTGCCGGCTGGGGTTTATCCCCAAACAAAATGGGCTTGCGGCACGAATCTTTGTTTTATCGGCGTGGAAGTCGATCCGCGCACTGACAGGGTAATTGTGATGTCGGCGATCGACAATTTAATTAAGGGACAAGCCGGTCAAGGCATCCAGTGCATGAACTTGATGATGGGCTGGGAAGAAACTTTGGGTTTGCCGCAATTGGCTTTCTATCCTTAATTATTGGGCATGGGGCATGGGGCATGGGGCATGGGGCATGGGGTAAAGCGAGGATTCACATCCAGGCTGTCACTGGTTAATTTAAATTTCAAAGCAATTACCGATTACCGATTACCAATTACCGATGCCCGATGCCCCATGCCCGATTACCAAGTGTTATTTTGGCCCGAAACCGATCGAGCCTGCATAAATTGCCCGATCGCCCAATTCGTCCTCAATCCGCAACAAGCGGTTGTATTTAGCAACTCGTTCGCTGCGACACAGAGAACCAGTCTTGATTTGACCGGCGCGAGTCGCTACGGCTAAATCGGCAATTGTCGTATCTTCAGTTTCACCAGAACGGTGGCTGATTACAGATCGATAGCTGTTCCGTTTGCCGAGGTCGATCGTATCCAAAGTCTCCGTCAAAGAACCAATTTGATTCAGCTTAATCAAAATCGAATTGCTAGCTTTCAAATCAATTCCTTTTTGCAGCCGCGTGCGATTGGTAACAAACAAATCGTCACCCACCAATTGAACTTTGCTGCCCATTTTCTGCGTCAGCGCTACCCAACTGTCCCAATCGTCTTCATGCAAACCATCTTCAATGGAAACAATCGGATATTTTCCAGCCAAACCATCCAAATAATCAATTAATTCTGTCGGCGAATGAGCCACACCGTCATAAGTGTACTGCCCATCTTTGTAAAATTCGCTAGCAGCAACATCCAAAGCCAAAGCAACTTGTTCGCCCGGTTTGTAACCAGCTTTTTCAATAGCTGCAATCAACAAATCCAAAGCTGCTTGATTGGATTTAAGATTAGGCGCAAAACCGCCTTCATCACCCACACCAGTCAGCAAACCCTCAGCTTTTAAGACTTTGCTCAGGGATTCAAATACCTCTGCACCCCAGCGCAAAGCTTCTTTAAAAGATGGCGCACCCACAGGGACAATCATAAATTCTTGAATGTCCACATTATTGTCGGCGTGGGCGCCTCCGTTGATCACGTTCATCAAAGGCACGGGTAAAACGTTAGCCAAGGGCCCGCCCAAGTAGCGGTAAAGGGGGAGTCCTAAAGTCTCGGCAGCCGCCTTTGCTGTGGCTAAGGAGACTCCGAGAATGGCATTGGCGCCGAGGTTGGATTTGTTGGGGGAACCGTCCAAGTCAATCATGGTTTTGTCTACCAGTGCTTGGTCGATCGCATCCAGATTAGCCAAAGCGGGGGCAATTTTGTGTTCGACGTTAGCGACGGCTTTCAGGACTCCTTTGCCGCCGTAACGTTTGTTGTCGCCGTCGCGGAGTTCGTGGGCCTCAAAAGAGCCTGTAGACGCGCCGCTGGGGACTTGGGCGAGTCCGACAACACCGTTGGCTAGGTAAACTTCCGCTTCGATGGTGGGGCGGCCGCGGGAGTCGAGGATTTCTCTGGCCTGAATAGATTCGATCGCAGTGTCTAGCATATTAACGATTCCTGACTTTACTCACGGTTTGATGACATTTGGCAGTCTGTTGGCTTTCCCACGCTGACTGCTAACGGGTAATAGAGTACGCGATCCCCAGAATTATTGCTGCACAGTTCAAAATATTTGCGGATTTGGGCAGTTTTGTGTCAATAAGCTAGGCTTGTTGCACAATGACTGGTGGCAATTTTGATAGTAATTTAATTTTTTTAACCGCAAATTCACGCAGATTTTCTAATTGGAACCTTTGTTAAAATCAGAATGTCAACAAAGTCAATCAAAAAAGGAGAAAGCTAGGATGTCAGAAACAACTCTCGGAGAAATTAGAGCATTAGCTGAAGACTCCGACCCAATTATTGCCGATCCCCCCAACATTAGATTGTTAACTGGGCCATTAAATCCTGGTAGCGATCCCAACTTTTTTGACCTCACTGCGAACGACGATATAGTTCAACTCGCAAATGGAATCCTCCGCAACACTCCCGGAGGTTTGCGGGCCTTAGCCGGCAACGATTTTGTCAGAGGTTCCGGTGCTGCAGAACTGATGAACGGCAACAGCGGCACAGATACTTTAATCGGAGGTTGCGGCAGCGACACTATTCGCGGCGGTCAAGATTTTGACATACTTTACGGAGAATGCGGCAACGATTTAGTCAGCGGAGATCAAGGTGATGACTACGTTTATGGAGGTACGGCCAATGACTTTATTCGCGGCGGTAAAGGGAATGATGCTTTAGTAGGAGAGAGTGGAAACGATACTCTAATCGGTGATGCTGGAATTGATAGACTTTGGGGAAGTGAAGGCGCAGATTTGTTTGTCCTCCGCACAGAAGTGGGAGCAACTTCGGGGGAGATTGGTTCGCTTCAACCGCCTCCTAGCGGCAATTTTGATCTAGATGAAGTGCCTGCCGATTTTATTCTCGATTACAATCCGGCTGAAGGTGATGTAATTGGATTGGCGTCTGGATTGACGCGAAATGATATTGTTTTGAGCGAAAGGTTTTTGACAATTGGTGATGCCAGAGATTACGATAGCAGCGGGCCTTTTCCTCCGGGAATTCCTCGCACTGCTGATTTTAGATTTTTAAATACTAAGGCGACGGTGATTAGGGAAGCTAACACCGGCAAGATCTTGGGTTTGGTGAAAGATGTTTCACCGAGTCAAATTCAGTTTACCTCTGTGTCTGACGGGGCGATCGCCCTAGGATAACCCCAACCAGTAAGGTGCGCATTGCGCACCCTACCATATTTAGTAAGGTGCGCATTGCGCACCCTACCATATTTAAGATTGCCAAAAATCCGCCACATCATATCCCATTTCGCTGAGCATTTGCCGCAGCAGAGGTAAGCTCAAACCGATAACATTGGTATGACATCCTTCGATTTTTTCCACAAAAAAACCGCCTTTTCCTTCCAGAGCAAAACAGCCGGCACATTGCAGCGGTTCTCCAGTGGCGACGTAAGCCGCAATTTGGCGCGAGGTAACTTCCGCAAAATGAACTTTTGTAACTTGACAGCGAACGAGCGATCGTGACCTTGCCTCATCAAAGTCATCGAATCTAGTATCAATTAAAGCATGACCCGTATATAATTCGCCAACCTTACCGCGCATTTTCTGCCAGCGCGAGATTGCTTCTTCTGCATCCTTTGGTTTGCCGTGAATTTCACCATCTACGACCAAAATTGAATCGCATCCCAACACCAAACAAGATGTGGGATTGGGGATTTGCGGGTGAGAATTAGCCAGCAAAAACTTCGCTACAGCGTCAGCTTTTCCCTCTGCTAAAACCTGCACTAATTTAGTGGCATCCCTCATTTTGATTTGCCCTTCATCAAAGTCGCTGGGGCAAATCACAGCTTGAATGCCAGCATTTTTTAGCAGTTTGCTGCGCGCCGGGGAAGCTGAAGCTAATACAAAAGTTGGAGTTTTCATAAGTTATAAATCATCGGGCATTGGCCAAACAGGGCATCGGGCATTGGGCATTGGTGATAGGTTATTAGTTATTGTTTATTGGTTATTTGTTACTTGTTACTATCACTAATAACTAATAACTAATAACCAATAAACAATAAACAACAAATAATATCAAATCCGGTAGCATCGTAATTATGTAGTGCGAGCGTCCCCGCTCGCGACCCAAATCGCGAGCGGGGACGCTCGCACTGATATCATCCAAATATATTATTCCAACGCCACGGGAAACGACATAACACGAAATATTGGTTAATTGACATGGAAGAGATAACTAACGCCCGATGCCCTGTTTGGCCAATGCCCAACTACTTTTTAAACCTAATAAACAGAGAAAGATTTAACGACTTTCTCAAAAGCTTCTTTTACCTTGGGCCAGCGTTCTTCGGTAGTGGACACGTTAAGCGTAAAAAGTTTGCCGCGGCTGATGGCTACGCTGGCTAAGTTGTGCCGTTCTTGGTTTGGAAGTTTGACGGCGTATTCTAAAATGTAATAGTTTTTCGATCGCGATTCGCGAGCTTCTGCATTGACTAATTCAGCTTCGCGGCCGGAATCTGTCGGGGCGATCCTCTTCGAGGGCTTCGCTAACGCACTTTTGCTGAGCTTGTATCCCACATCCGTCGGCGTTCCCAAATCCGCCAAAGTTTTATCCCCCGCGACTGGACTGATGACCACGCTGACGTTTTCGGTTTGCTGAATCAAATCGCGGAACACCACATCGGGCCCGTTAGAAACCGCGATCGGCAGCCAGCCGTTAGGATAGAGAAATTGATAGCCGTCGCCAGTATCAACGTAGCTTTTGAGTCCGGTGACTTTAGACACACAACCGGTCAAGGTGAGGCTTAGAACCACCAGAAGTATTGCCGCAATTCGTTTGAGCATTATTTTTACGCTTAGGGTTACGGTGAAAGATTTGATTCTAATTATCTCACCAAACCTTAGCCCTAAAAATAGTTAAGCTATGGATTGCAGTTTACGTATCGCCTGCTACCCATAGCCGTCCAGTTTAATTGTAAAAAAATCATTGCAGGTTAGTGAGCCAGGTAATCAGTCCGTGTTTGGTGGAAACTTCTAAAGCCAAGAGAGAAACAAAACCAATCATGGCAAGGCGGCCGTTTAAGCGTTCGGCGTAGGGGGTAAAGCCGGTGCGGGGTTCGTCATCGATGTATACTGGCGGCTCGATCGCAAAATTGTTCATTTTCCCTTGGTCGTCCAGCATTAAGCCTCTGTTAGTCATTTTGGTCTCCTAAATTGCTTTTAATTTACTGTAAACAAATGTAACAGACTTGTGAAGATATGTAAAGGATTGTGAGAAATTTTTTTTTAAAGACCCCGATCGGACTGTGGACAGTAGACTCTGGGCCCCGGAGGGGGGAGGATAGAGTAGAGAGGCACAAAAGTCGATGGTGTGTGGCAAATCCAGTCTGGGTTTGACGAAAATTGTGGAACGGAGGAAAAAGTTATGCGGGCCAGTCTGGAAATGCGGTGGTTTTATGGCGGTGCGCTGCCAAAATCGATCGGTCAATGGTTTGGAAGCGACAGTCTCGGCGGGTATCTCTCGCCCCCTGAAGAGCGGGAAGACTTATATTTGCTGATACCGGGGTGCGACTACTTGGGAGTAAAACTGCGCGGTAAAAATTTACAGGTAAAATGGCGGCAGGCAGAATTGGGGGCGATGCAGTTCGGCAACCGCTGGGAAGGCAAAGCCGAGAAATGGCTGAAGTGGATTTGTGCCGACACGATGGCGCCGGTGTCGGCGGATATTCTGGCGACAGGAAAGTGGGTGGGAGTCAAGAAAAAGCGAGCGCAGCGTCTTTACCAAGTTTCTGCCCCTGGTGCGCTAATGTCTGTTCCTGTCGAAGCACCAATTCCCCAAGGCTGTATTGTAGAAATTACTCAGTTAAATATTAACGGCAGTGCGTCGTGGACTTTGGGATTTGAAGCCTTTGGCAGCGAAAGTTTTTTGACTGAAAGTCTGGAAACAGTAGCTAGTTGGACTAGCAAGAGCTATCAGGCGCAAAAGTTGAAAGCTGAGGATTCTTCTGCTTATCCGATTTGGCTGGCTGGCAAGTAATATCAATTCCGGTTGCACCGGAATCATTTTTGAATGTTAACTGTTGAATGTTGACTGTTGAATGTTGACTGTTTGGACATTTAAACATTGGAAAATTTGAACAATACCGATGCAACCGGAAACGATATAATATCAAATCCGGCTTTAATAATAGCGCCTGTATTCTTTCGTGCGCGATGCGCGGACTAAAGTTTGACTCTATGCAGCGGTTTCAACCGCACTAGGACGATCGAGGGGGTTTCTCACTATTCTCCCTCTCTCCCATTCTCCCCCTCTTTCATTCTCCCCACTCTGCCAGCGGTTCTCAGAATTTGACAAGCCAAAATCGCCGCCCCAAACCCGTTATCAATATTCACCACACCCACACCAGCCGCACAAGAATTAAGCATAGTCAACAGAGGAGCAATCCCGCCAAAACTCGCGCCGTAACCCACACTCGTCGGCACAGCAATCACCGGACAATCTGCCAAACCCGCAACCACACTCGCCAAAGCACCTTCCATACCCGCAACCGCAATCAACACATCAGCACCGGCAATAACGTGCCGGTTGCTCAGCAAGCGGTGAATGCCGGCAACTCCGACATCCCACAAACGCCGCACCTGAAAACCGCAAAGTTCCGCAGTAACTGCCGCTTCTTCCGCTACAGGCAAATCCGCCGTTCCCGCACTGATAATAGTCACAGTACCCGGATGCTGCGGAGTTGGGGAATTAGCAGCAGAAATTGCACAAATTCGAGCCTTTTGGTAGTAGCACAAATCGGGTATTTTTTGCTGCAATTGCTCGAAAACTTCCGGTTCAATTCGCGTCGCCATCACCGCAGGATTTCGCCCGCGCATCGCCTCGATAATCTCAACAATTTGGTCTGGCGTTTTCCCCGGGCCCCAGATGACTTCAGGAAAACCGGTTCTTAATGTGCGGTGGTGGTCAATTTTTGCAAAATCGCCCACTTGTTGAAAGTCAAAATGCTTTAATTTATCCAAAGCTGCGATCGGGCTAATATCGCCGGCAGCCACAGATTCGAGTAACTTCTGTAAAATTTCAGGTTCCATAAACTAATAACTAATGACTGCTAACTAATGACCTGCCCAAAAACGGATACAAGCCCCCGACTTAAATTGCGAGTGGCACAATTTTAGACTTTTGTTCAAGTTCCCAGATTCATCTGTGGAGTCAATCTAAAATCTAAAATCTAAAATCTAAAATCTAAAATCGATTGACTATTCTGCAATTTTCAGTTCGTACAAATTCCAGAAAGCACCGCCGAGGGCACTGTAGCGAATTCCCGAAATGCGATCGCGCACCGCCTCAAAAGTCAGCGGATTCACCATATAAATAAACGGCACTTGTTCCGCTATAATCTTCTGCGTCTCCCCATAAAGTTCCTTGCGCTTCGCCTCATCAAGCTCCTGGGAAGCCTTCACGTAAAGGTCATCGATTTTCTGCTCCCAATCGTAAACTTCCCAACCCTTAACCGGCGGTTCTCCGGCTTGCGGGCCCTGGTTGAAACTGTGCAAAGTCCCGTTAACAGACCAAATATTGTAGCCGCTGTGCGGTTCAGTACCTCCCGTAAAACCGCCGAGGTAAGTATCCCAATTCCGTGTCAGGCGCAGCTTTTCCACATAAGTGTTAAAACTCAGGAACTGCGTATCAACTTGCATCCCCAGTTTTCCCAAATCTTGCTTAATTTGGGTTCCCATTTGTTCCCGCACTTTTTTTCCCGCAGCCATTAACAAAGTAAACCGCACTTTGTTGCCCTCAGCATCCAACAATTGACCCTCACTATTATACTTGAAACCCGCACTTAACAGCAACTCTTTGGCTTTTTGCAGATCGTAACTGTAAGTTTTCAATCCCTGTTCTGGAGACAAGTAGAACGGACTTTGCGCCGGAATTGGGGAATGCAGCGGTGCGCCAAGTCCGCGATAGATATTGTTAGTCATGGAGTCGCGGTTAATGCCGTAGGCGATCGCCTGCCGAAATTCCTTAGTCGCGAACCAGCGAGACTTAACCGGGTCTACAAACGGCTGATTTTGAGCATTGCGCCCCTTATTCAGATTGAAACACATAAACACGCTGCCAGTGTCCGGGCCGCCGTTAAACACAGTATATTTGCCGCGTTTTTCCTCCCGTTTCAGCAGGGGAAACACTTCCGGCTGCACGTCCAGAGTATCCAAATCGCCCGATCGAAAATTCAGCAGTTGATTGTCAGTATTTTCGATAATTTGCCAAACAATTTGCTGGATATAAGGCTGAAGATTTCCCTCCGTATCTTTGCGCCAAAAATACGGATTTTTTTCCAAAACAACGCGCTGATTAGGAGTATAGCTCAGCATTCGATATTGACCGTTGCCGACAATTTTTTTAGGGTCAGTATCCGTACCCCAAGTAGCCAGGAATTTAGGTTTGCCATCTGCATCTGTATTGTCTACAGATTCCTGTAAAATATGAGCTGGTAAAATTGGGATTCCCCCAGCATATCTAATAAAAGGAGCAAAGGGTTCTGCAACGGAAAATTGAACGCGGCGGCTGTCAATTTTTTTAACTTTTGGGAATTGGCGACTCATCCCAACCCTGAGAGTATCTTTCAAACCGCTAGGGATTTTGTCATTGAAATAAATTTTTTCATAGCTGAAGATAATGTCATCAGCAGTCATCGGTTCGCCGTCCGACCATTTCAAACCCTCTCGCAGGGTGAAGACAATCTTTTTGCCATCTTTAGAAACTTCCCAGGACTCGGCTAAACCTGGTTCTAGCTGCGATGTCAAGCCGTTTTCGTTGATCAATCCCTCGTACATATAGCCAAAAACGCTGTATGCAGATTGATTTAGGGGGTAGTTGAAGGTGGCCGGGCCGCTGGGGGTGGGAACGATGAGTCTGTTTACTAAGTTCGATCGGGCTGGAGTACACGCAGACAGAGTTATAGTGGCAATTGCAGCCAGTAAAATCACGAGCGATCGTAGTTTTGAATATAACATCATAGAAATTTTCATAATTTTTTTACTATACCATTTCCGTGCAACTACGACTGAGATTGCAGCCAACCGATAAAATCTTCAGTGCGCGAAAAATACTTTGTCACTCCAGCCTGTTGCAAAGCATCTTGAACTTCGGGAAGTTTGCGAAATTCTCTAACGTTGCCGCTTAGAAATACTTTGGTCTCTGTGGGGTGCAAGCGGGCATGAATCAGGATACAGTGCAGAATCAAATTGTCTGTTGGGTCTTTTTTGATGATAATTGTGTTTAAGCTTTGTTGAATCATATTAGCAGTTAAGGCAATCATTTCAGCATTTTGAGACAACTGCTCAATAGATTCGCGCAGACGCAAATCTATATCGTCGAGTCGTCTTTCATAGTCGGTTCTAGACTGACCTAAGTTTAAAAATAGAGATTGGGCGTGCTGTGAGGTCAAATCTCGATTAGCCTCGCTGATTTGATTGTCAAGTTGCTGTTTGAAATAGTTGTGTCGCTTCACTTCGTCCTCTAAAGCAGAGAAAGATTCCATGTAGCAAATACTGGGTATTGTCAACTGTACAGATGCTGGCGTTTGCCTCAGCAACGTACTTGCTTGAGGGTCACGCCCTGTGGCAATACTCATCAAGAAGTTTGTCTCTATATACAAAATGACCAAGTTGCACTCCTGCTTTTGTTGTTCCACCAGCCAGCCTTTGTAACAAGCCAATGATTGTTATCTGTTCTGATTCTGGGGGTATTTCAGATTTCCAGTTATACGCTAAGTCTCGCAGCCACGATTCGATCAGACTCTCTAAGTAACGCTCAGATATCCATTTTTTACCAAATTCAGGCTCATAATAGCGAAGTATTTCACCAGTGTTGAGAGAACAAACAGGTTCAGATAAATTCACTCCGTCCCATTTGAAAATCAGAATTTGTTCGGTGTCAACAAACATAGCATAGGGAATGATGGTGCGTTGCTCGGATATCTTCGCTAACACAGCTTTCATCCAAGATATCATGTAGTCAACAATCCTCTGCTTTGCTGCTTGTTCTTGAGCTTGAATAATTTTGACCTCAATTAGGACGACTACCCGATCGTCCTTATCGAGAGCGATGATGTCAACGTCGATCGGCATTTCGATTTCCAAGTCTTCGGCGAGCATAAATTCGACTCCTAAATAAGTAGAAAATCTTCATAACCTGACAACTATTTTAGCACTAACAAAACTACAGCGTAGGCTGCAATTCCTTCCTCTCTCCCCACGGGGCCTAGCTTTTCGTTAGTGGTGGCTTTGATGCCAATTTGGTCGGGTTTTAATTGTAGAACAGTAGAAAGCCGATCGCGCATTTGCTCAATATGCGGTTTCAGCTTCGGACGTTCGGCCACCACCACCGAATCAATATTGCCGATTTCCCAGCCTTTATCTAATATTAACTGATTGACTTGTGCCAGCAATACGAGACTATCAGCACCTTTCCATTTCGGGTCAGTCGGCGGGAAATACAGCCCGATATCTCCTAAGCTGAGAGCTCCGAGCATCGCGTCCATGATAGCGTGGGTAAGTACGTCTGCGTCGCTGTGACCGAGTAATCCTAATTCGTGGGGAATTTGGACGCCGCCGAGGATGAGGGGGCGTTCTGGAACTAAGCAGTGAATGTCGTAACCGTTGCCGATGCGGATGTTCATGTAAAATTTAGGTTTTGGAAGTATATCGAAAGACAATTATTTCATATTTTCAGGGAGATAAGTGAATTTATATTTTAATGCCGCTCCGAGTGTTAAAGATTTTTTTTTTGCTGATTTCCTCAGCAGTTATGGCAATCCTAAAGCTGTTAGAGGGGTGAGAGAACCGTTAATGCTGGAAACGCTAGAAAATTATCGCGGACTTCTCGATCGCTCTCCTGAACTCAAAGACTTACAAAGGCGAATTCAAAGTTTATTAGGATCTTACATATACGGTTTTGGAGGCATCAAAACCAAAGAAACCGGGTTTTTTACCGAATCTGTGGACTGCAACGAAGTATTACCGCAAAAAACCCGGTTTCTGACCACCCGTGCGATCGCCCTTTCTCCTATTCTCCCCTTTCCTCCAACCACCGATCGTACAAATCCAGCCGGCGCGATCGAGTTCTTTCAATTTGCTGTTCCCTGCGCCAGCGAGCGATTTCCGCGTGATTGCCAGATAGCAACACGTCGGGCACCTTCAATCCCCGAAAATCCGCCGGTCGAGTGTACTGCGGATAATCCAAAAGTCCGTCCTCAAAACTCTCAAACTTCAGCGAATCTTCCTTCGCCACAGTTCCCCGCAGCAATCGCAAAACCCCATTAATTAAAGCTAAAGCCGGAATTTCGCCCCCCGTGAGCACAAAATCCCCCAAAGACACCTCGCGAGTGACCAAATGCAGCACTCGATCGTCCACACCCTCATAATGACCGCAAATCAACACCAACTGATCGCGATCGGCCGCCAACTCCCGAAACATCGGCTGCTGCATCGGTTCCCCCTGGGGAGTCAGCAAAATCACCTCCCGCCGCGGCAAAACAGGCAGCGACTCCACCGCAGCAAAAATCGGTTCCGGCTTCATCAGCATCCCCACTCCGCCCCCGTAAGGCTCGTCATCGACTCGCTGGTGCTTGTCTGTGGTAAAATTGCGGGGATTGACAAAATTCACCTCAGCAATCTTTTTAGCTAAGGCTTTGCCCATCAGTCCCGATTCTAGGGGAGCCCGGAAAAATTCTGGAAATAAGGTAACTACGTCAAAGCGCACAATTATTGGAATTTATTGATACATCACCTCTAGTTTGACCCTTAGAGGGAGTTCAGTTTTCAGTAATTGCTTTATTCTTTATAATTTCTTATAATCTCTGAGCATTTTTGCAAGTTAAATTCTCTTCCTTTGTCTGCGAGTCGGTTTTGTACAAAAATAATCTGTTCTCAGGACACCGGCTGCTTTGTAAACTCGCCCCCAAACAACTGCTGGATCGCGCGATCGGCGATCGCACCTCACTCGCACAAAAAAATATTCACTCTTAAAAAGCTCCATTCTACCCACAGTCACGGCAAAATTGAATTTCACATCCACCAGAGGAAGACACACCATGCAGCAGTTGACATCTCAAGCCCTTGAACACAATCTTCCCCAGCGCACAAAAACCTCGATTATGGTCATCGGGGGAGCCGAAGACAAAGTTCACGGACGGGAGATTTTGAACACCTTTTTTTGCCGTGCTGGGGGTGCAAACGCTCGGCTGGCGATCGTTCCCTGCGCTTCGCGAGATCCCGAAGGAATTAGCAACCGCTACCGCACCATATTTGACGAAATGGGCGTTAGCGCCGTCAAAGTAGTGGACATCCGCGAACGGGAACAAGCCGAAAACCCCGTGTGGAAAGATTACTTAGAAGATTGTACGGGCGTATTCATCACAGGCGGCGACCAACTGAGGCTCTGCGGGCTGCTGGCGGACACCCCGCTGATGGAGAAAATTCGCAAAGAAACTCTCGAAGGCAAGATTACCCTCGCCGGTACCAGCGCGGGTGCTGCGGTGATGGGATATCACATGATTGCCGGCGGCGGGAGCGGGGCCCCGCCGAACCGCTCTTTAGTAGACATGGCAAACGGACTTAACATTATTCCTGAGATCATCGTAGACCAGCATTTTCACAACCGCAACCGCATGGCTCGCTTGCTGTCGGCTGTTGCAAGCCATCCCGATCGCCTCGCTATTGGTATTGACGAAGACACCTGCGCCTTGTTTGAGGGAGACGATACTATGAAAATTCTCGGTAAAGGCACTGTGACTATTGTTGATTCTAGGGAAAATTTTTATACCAATGAGTCGGTGGTAGGAGCGACAGAACCCTTAAGTCTGTTCAATATGCGCTTGCACGTCCTGTGTCACGGAGATTGCTACAATATGCCCCTAGGCAAACCAATGCCATCGGCAGCCTGTTCCGAGTCTGGCTGGCCCCCGGAATGTCGCACAGCCAACTAACGCAGAATTTCAGACTCATTGATTCGACAAAAATTATGTGGCATTCCGGCAGAATCATGAATACAACAATAGAATAGATTGCGAAGCAGCCACCGGCTGACGCCAGAAGGCAGAATCACAGAAAATTCTACCTTCGGGCTTCTAGTTTTTGCGTGCCATTGACCTGTACTTGTTTCTAGCCGATCGCTGGGAGATGAATTTTCAAGTGGGTCGCCCATAACTGGAAATTCAGTCCCAAACTGTTCGCAGCGAACAGTCGATCGAGCAATCTAGATCGAAATTGAATAAATGCTTCAATTATCTATAAGATTTCGCGCCCCATACCCCTCTAACTGTCATGAAAATACTTAAAATCCAGACCTTACGCGGCCCCAACTACTGGAGCATCCGACGCCACAAACTCGTTCTGATGCGTCTGGATTTAGAGGAGTGGGCAGATAAAACCACATCTGAAATTCCTGGCTTCTACGAAGGGTTGATCGCCGCGCTGCCGAGTTTGAACGAGCATCACTGTTCTCCCGGCCATCGGGGAGGCTTCCTGCAACGTGTCAGAGAAGGCACGATGATGGGACACGTAATCGAACACGTAGCCCTAGAACTTCAGGAAATGGCAGGAATGCCGGTCGGGTTCGGTCGCACCCGCGAGACTGCGACCCCCGGCACTTACCAAGTAGTAATCGAGTATCAAAACGAACAAGCAGGTCGCTATGCCGCCCGAGCGGGGGTGCGGATGTGCCAGAGCATTGCCGAAACCGGCACTTATCCCGCAGCAGAATTAGTCCAAGATTTGAGAGACCTCCGAGAATTTGGTTTGTCCGCAGCCCTCGGGCCGAGCACGGAAACACTGATCAAGGAAGCAGAAGCTCGCGGCATTCCTTGGATGCCTTTGAGCGCCCGGTTTATGATTCAACTCGGCTACGGGGTTCACCAAAAGCGGATTCAGGCAACTCTGAGCAACCGCACGGGAGTTTTGGGGGTAGAACTGGCCTGCGACAAGGAAGGTACCAAAAATATTCTCGGCAGCGCCGGCGTGCCGGTTCCCAGAGGAACGGTGATTAATTATTTGGACGAATTGCGCGGGGCGATCGAAGATGTCGGCGGTTATCCGATCGTCCTCAAACCCCTAGACGGCAACCACGGCCGCGGCATTACGATCGACATCAATTCCTGGGAAGTAGCACAAGAAGCCTACGACTTAGCCAGCGCGGCATCGAAAACAAAAAACGTGATTGTCGAGCGCTACTACACCGGCCGCGATCACAGAGTATTAGTAGTCAACGGGCAAGTCGTAGCAGTCGCAGAACGAGTCCCCGCTAACGTCGTGGGCAACGGCAGGTCTACAGTAGAACAGCTCGTTGAAGAAGTAAACCGCGACCCGCAGCGCGGAGACGGACACGACAACGTGCTCACCCGGATCACGATCGACAAATTGACCCTGGATTTGCTGCAAAAACAAGGATACGCGATGGACTCGGTATTGCCGGCCGGCAAAAGAGTATTCTTGCGCGCGACGGCAAACTTGAGTACAGGTGGAATTGCAGTCGATCGCACCGACGAAATCCACCCAGAAAACGTCTGGCTGTTTTCCAGAGTCGCCAAAATTATCGGTTTGGACATCGCCGGCATTGACGTAGTAACTCCCGACATCTCCCAACCCCTGCGCGATGTCAGCGGCGTCATCGTCGAAGTCAACGCAGCACCGGGTTTCAGAATGCACGTCGCGCCGAGTCAGGGTTTGCCCCGCAACGTGGCCGGCGCCGTCTTCGATATGCTCTTCCCCTCGCCTCAACCCACCCGGGTGCCGATTTTAGCCGTAACGGGAACCAACGGCAAAACTACAACCACTCGCCTGCTCGCCCACATCGTCAAGCAGACCGGTCAGATTACCGGCTACACGACTACCGACGGCACTTACATCGGCGATTATTTGGTAGAAACCGGAGACAATACCGGGCCGCAGAGCGCTCAGTTGATTTTGTCCGATCCGACGGTGGAAGTGGCGGTGCTGGAAACGGCTAGAGGCGGAATTTTGCGATCGGGCCTCGGCTTCGATCAGTGCGATGTCGGCGTCGTCTTGAACGTCGCGGCCGATCACTTGGGAATTGGCGACATCGACACCGTGGAACAACTGGCCAAACTCAAGAGCGTCCTCGTCGAGTCGGTAATGCCCAAAGGCTATGCAGTTTTGAATGCAGACGACCCGCTGGTAGCACAAATGGCGCAGCGTGTCAAGGCTCAAATTGCATATTTTTCGATGAACCCGGATAACGAACTGGTTGCCAAACATACCGCTGCGGGCGGGCTGGCAGCGATTTACGAAAATGGGTATTTGTCGATCTTAAAAGGCGATTGGACGCTGAGAATTGAGCAGGCTGTGAACGTGCCGCTGACGATGGGCGGGCGCGCGCCGTTTATGATTGCTAATGCTTTAGCAGCTTGTTTGGCGGCTTTTGCCCAAGGATTGAAAATAGAAGATATTCGATCGGCTTTGTCAAGCTTCCAAGCATCGGTGGGTCAAACTCCCGGACGGATGAATTTGTTTAAATTGGGCAGCTATCACGCTTTGCTCGACTACGCCCACAACCCCCACAGCTACAAAGCTTTGGGCAGTTTCGTGCTGAATTGGCCGGGACAGCGGATCGGGGTAGTCGGCGCCCCTGGAGACCGGCGAGATGAAGATTTTGTCACGCTGGGCAAACTTTCGGCCGAGATGTTCGATCGGATCATTGTCAAAGAAGATATTGACAGGCGCGGGCGAGAACCCGGTGTTGTGGCACAGTTAATTCGCCAGGGAATTGCAGAGGCGATTTCTGCAGGAACCGCAAACAAATCTCAAGTTGAATACGAGTTGATTCTCGACGAAACAACTGCTGTTAACAAGGCTTTAGATGAGGCGCCGGCCGGCAGTTTGGTCGTGATTTTACCTGAAAGTGTCAACAAAGCTCTGAGCTTAATTGAAGCCCGGAAACCTATTAAGGAATCTGTGGAAGTTCAAAATGGTTTAGATCGATCGAAGTCACAGGAAAGTTTAAAACCGACTGTGGTGAATCAAGGCTAAACTCTGAAGTTTGATTTCATTACATTATTAATAGGTTGGGTTAACGAAAGGAAACCCAACCTTTTTGCTTTAGACAACCGCCGTATTATCTTTCAATATTTTCTCTGTAACCTCAATCAGTTCGCACACAGAATTTTGCGTAAGTTGTGGAGTTTTAAACCCATGAGCAATAGCGTTCCGCAAAGAACGCGCATTCATTAATAACTGATATTCGGATTTAGAAATCACGCCCTCAACCGTCAGTTGTTTCACTAAATACAGCGGTTCTAATCTTTGCAAACTTAGCTCTTCTTTATGGGCAACAATCCTCAAAGTTGCCTCAACTAAAGACCAAGAATATAGCATTGCTGACTCTAGATGTTGTGTTACAAGTTGCTTGGCGACTTGCAAACCCAACTCTATTTCATGCTCTTGAAAAGAATCCTCAGCTTGGGAAATATCGACTGCATCCTCCGAGTTAGTCATCACTAACTCAAACCTCCAGCCGGGATTTTCTGCTACTGCTTGGGCTAAATTACGTAGATATGTAGTAGAGGGTGACTTGAGTGAAGCGCGTGACTTGACTGCAATAACCACCGATTCTTCGCCCCGGCGCACTATCAGATCCGGGCGATAGCTTTTAAGGAAGTCCGGTAAATCTTCAGAGTTTGGATGAAATGAAATTTCATAACCTTTCTCACGATACTCCTCGGCTAGTTTCAGCAGTTGCTCTCTTTCTATGTTTGCAGTTGGGGTTGCGATCATGTCAGTACCTCTTTGTCAGGATCATCAATTACGACAATGTGCAAGAATTCATTACCACGGGCAAATCCTTCCGCTAGAATCGAGGTCATATTTTCTACTTTAAAGTTAGTTGATAAATTCCTCTTGCGGACTAGAACATCAGTTACTTGATCGTCATCGACATAGGCTAGCCCGATAATTGCATCTTGAATTGGCTTTACTATGTTGTCTACATCGATTTTAACAGAATCGTAGAAATAAGTTATCTTAAGCATCACTAGGCCAGTAGCTGTTTTCTGCTCCGAAGACCAGTATTTTTCAGCCTCTTGCCTCACTGTCACTTTCCAAGCTTTAAGAAGATCTCGCCTACGAGCTTGTTGTGATACTGGTGGGCCATCTACTATGAACTCAAATCTCGCCAAAGTGTTTCTAAAGAGAAGATTGGGGATTATTTTACCTCTTAACTGTCGCCCACTGGGTAATCGGTGCCAGGAGTTTCCAACCAAAATAGCAAGATAAATCGCCAATGCAAACCGCTCGAAGTATAGAATCAGGAAAAAGCAAGCAGCAGGATTGAAGCATGAATGAGGCCGATCGGGCGCGAGTCGAAACATTCATCAAGCGCTGGGCGGGTTCTAGCGGTAACGAACGGGCAAACTACCAGTTGTTTTTTGCGGAAATGTGCGATGCGCTGGGAGTCGATCGCCCGATCGATAAAGGCCGACTACCAAACGATCCCTACTGCTTTGATAAGGATGTCAAGATTTTTCACCCCAGCGGGAAAGTGACTCCGGGGTTTGTTGATTTTTACAAAGCCGAGCATTTTTTGATTGAGGCAAAACAGGGCGGAACAACTAGCAAAAAGGGAACGGCAAAGCGGGGAACTAATACCTATTTGCGAGAGATGGAAAAAGCGTTTGTGCAGGCGATCGCCTATACGCGCAGTCTCAGCAGCAAACCGCCGTTTTTGTTAACTTGCGATATTGGCGATCATTTTGAATTGTGGATGGGCTTTAGCGGCGATTATGGCGGCTATGGGGCGCGGCGAGAAATTGGGCTGGCCGAGTTGCGGAAAGCCGATGTTTTCGATTTGTTTGTCGATATTTTTAGCAATCCGCAGCAGCGCAACCCGGAGAAAATTGCGGCGCGGGTGACGCGGGAAGTGGCGGCAGATTTGGCAGAGTTGGCGAAGCGGATGGAGGCGAATGTCGATCCGCAGCAAGTCGCCCAGTTTTTGATGCGCTGTATTTTCACCATGTTTGCCGAGGATGTGGGGTTGCTGAAAGAACATTTGTTTACGCAAGCGCTGGAAACGCGGTGGATTTTCAATCCGAAGACGTTTAAGCCGGAAGTAGAGGCGCTGTGGGAGGCGATGAATGAGGGGACGAGTTTTGGTTTTCACGGCAAACTGTTGCGGTTTAATGGGGGATTGTTTGCCCAGTCGCAGGCGTTTGCGCTGACAAAGACGCAGTTGGAAGTGTTGTTGCAGGCGGCGAAGCGGGATTGGTGCAATGTGGAACCGGCGATTTTTGGGACGTTGTTGGAAAGGGCGCTGGATTCTAGGGAACGGAGTAAGTTGGGGGCTCATTATACGCCGCGATCGTATGTGGAAAGGTTGGTAAAGCCTGTGGTGATGGAACCTTTGGGCGATCGCTGGATTGCGGTACAAGCGGAGGTTAAACAGTTGCTCAACGCGGGGGAATCGGAACCGACTGCGAATCAAAGGAAAAAAGCGATCGCGGTTTTAGAAGCATTTCTGACCGAGTTACAACAGGTGAAGATTCTCGATCCGGCCTGCGGATCGGGGAATTTCCTATATGTGACGTTGGATTTGTTGAAGGGTTTGGAGTCGGAGGTGTTGCGGCGCTTGGAGGATGTCACCGGATCGGCGCAGTTGCGGTTAGATATTGCTCAAGTCAATCCGAGTCAGTTTTTGGGAATTGAGATCAATCCTAGGGCGGCGGCGATCGCGGATTTGGTGATTTGGATTGGGTATTTGCAGTGGCATTTTCGGCGGTTTGGCGATATTCCGCCGATCGAACCCGTGTTGCGGGAGTACAACAATATTGAATGCCGGGATGCGGTGTTGGCCTATGACGGAATAGAACCGGATGTGGATGCGGCGGGGAAGGTGAGAATTCGCTGGGGCGGGCGGATGATGAAAAGTCCGGTGACGGGGGAAGATATTCCCGATCCGACAAACCAAGTAACGATTTATCGGTATTTGAATCCGAGGGCAGCCGAGTGGCAGGAGGCGGATTATATTGTCTCGAATCCGCCGTTTATTGGGAATGCGAGGATGCGGGAACGGTTAGGAGATGGATATGCAGAAACGTTGCGAAAAGTCTATAAAGATGTGCCGGATACAGTTGATTTTGTGATGTATTGGTGGCATAAAGCAGCCGAATTGGTTCGATTGAGTCCAGTTGAGCGCTTTGGGTTTATTACAACAAATAGTATTCATCAAGCTAGACTGCGAAGTGTAATTGAATTTCATCTGAATCACCAAAAATCAATCAAGCTGTTTCTAGCCATCCCCGATCATCCTTGGACTGATGAAGGTGCGGCAGTCAGAATTTCAATGACTGCGGGTGAATTTAATCATTCAAAGTTTGAACGACTTGCTCAATGGGGAACTTTGATTTCTGAGGATGAAGGATTAACTCCTGAAGACTCGGCCGATCGACTAAAAATTACTTGGAAAAGTTTCGATAAAATTTTTAGTAACCTTCGTGCAGGTACTGATGTTACAAAAAGTCAAGTATTAGGAGCTAATGTCAATCTGGTTAGTCGTGGAGTAATGTCAGGCAGTGAAGGATTTCAAGTCGCTTCTCAAGACTTAGGTTTAGTTGAAGCTGATTTACTCAGACCTTATATTAATGGTCGAGATATTCTCCATAATTCTCGAAATAAGCGAATTATAGATACAGTAGGGCTTACAGAAAACGATTTACAAAAAAAATATCCAAAAACTTATCAATATATATTGGTTCGAGTTAAACCTGAACGTTTAATGAATAACGATCCCAAACTTCGTTCAGAATGGTGGCTTTATCGTAGATCCAACACAATTTTGAGAGATGCACTAAAGAGTCTCAAACGCTATATAGCTACTGTTGAAACTTCAAAGTATCGCGTATTTATATTTCTAGCTTATGATATTTTACCAGATAATAAACTTGTTGCTATTGCTTTAGATGATGCTTATTTTCTAGGTGTTCTCTCTAGTAAAATTCATGTTAAATGGGCATTAGTATGTGGCGGACAGCTTGGTCCTACCCCTGTTTATGTCAAGACCAAATGCTTCGACCCCTTCCCCTTCCCCGACCCCACGGACACCCAAAAACAAACCATCCGCGAACTCGGAGAACACCTCGACAGCCACCGCAAACGAGTCCAAGCCACTCACCCCGAAGTCACCATCACCGGGATGTACAACCTCCTGGAAAAACTCCGCAAAGGCGAACCCCTCAACGACAAAGACAAAGCCTTCAACCAAAAAGCCCTAGTCTCCACCCTCAAACAAATCCACGACGAACTGGATACCGCCGTATTTGCCGCCTACGGTTGGGAACCCACCCTCACCGACGACCAAATCCTGGAAAACCTCGTCACCCTCAACGCCCAACGCGCCGAAGAAGAACGCAACGGACTGATTCGCTGGCTGCGCCCCGACTACCAAGCCCCAGGCGAAACCTACGTGCAACCATCCCTTGCAGGCATCACCACCGAAACCGAAACCCCTCCTGCCCCCACGGAACAACAACCCTTCCCCAAAACCCTCAAAGAGCAACTTTGGGCCATCCGCGACTTATTTCGCACCCAAAGCGGCGAATGGACAGCCGCCCAAGTTACCGCCCATTTCAAAGCAGCCAGCCGCAAACAAAAAGTCATTCTCGACTGTCTAGAAAGTCTGGAAGATTTGGGGATTTTGCTCAGTCATAATGAAAATGGGATGACTTTCTGGCACCTCGCAGAACTTTAGAGCGTTGCGATTGTTATTATGAGCTTATCCAGCAAGAGGTTATCTAATGCTAGAAACCACCATCCTAGAAACCCTGGTCAAGTTGCCAGATTCCCTGAAACAGGAAGTTTTGCACTATGTAGAATTCTTAGCGGCAAAATATGCAAATAACGAAGTTGCCGTAAATCCTCCTCAAAATAAACGTCAAGCCGGGATGATGAAAGGCACGTTTCTCTTACCGCTTGCTGATGATTTTGATGCACCATTAGAGGATTTGCAGGAGTATATGGTAAACTAACTTATATCGTGGCGATATGCTTCAAACTCATCCAGCACCAACAAACGAATGGCAGCTAAAGATAAATTTCATGATGCGGTAAAGCGGGGTCTTGAAAAAGAAAAATGGACGGTTACTCACGATCCATTGAAGCTTGAGTATGCAAAAAACGAGCGCGTGGAGATTGACTTGGGAGCAGAAAAACTCTTGGGTGCAGAGAAAGCAGGAGAGAAAATCGCAGTCGAAATTAAGAGTTTTTTGAACGATTCCGCATTAGCTGATTTTCATACAGCCTTGGGACAATTTTTGAATTATCGCTTAGTCTTAGAAGAACTCGATCCAGAGCGTACCTTATATTTAGCAGTTCCACTTGCCTCTTACGAATCGTTCTTCCAACGCGAATTACCCAAAGCATCAGTCAAACGACATCAAGTTAAAATTATTGTATACAACCCAGTACGGGAGGAAATAGTCCAATGGATCGACTAGATTATTATCGCCAGTGCATCGAAAAGTTACTGCTCGAATCGGGTCAAGACCCGCCGATTAATGGTCAGATAGAAGTAGAATTCATTTTTGACAAAGAACGCGATCGCTATCTGGTTATCGATTTAGGATGGAATGAACATCACCGTATTTATAACTGCTTCATTCACTTAGATATCAAAGATGGAAAAATTTGGATTCAGCGCAATCAAACCGATCGAAGTTTTGCTGATGAATTAGTACAAATGGGGATTCCCAAAGAAGAGATCGTGTTAGGAGTTCAGCCTCCTTATGCGCGAGAGTATACAGGGTTTGGAGTTGCATAGGAAAGTGTTGCAGCAGTGTGAGATGGTCGGTATCGAGAATATATTGATTCATAGGGTCTCAGACTCAGGAAAATCGATATCAGCATTTCGATCTTGGCGATAGGTCTGAACATATTCCGTGACTTCATTCAGCAACGGATTACATCTCAAAAGAGGTGAAACATTCAACATCGGACGCGCCTCATACCAAGCAATCCGATCGTCTATTTCTGGCTGATTGTCCAGATAAAAGCTAATCGCATCAAACACTTGAGCTGCCGTCACGAGTTGCAGTAACTTCTGTGGAATTTCTTCAGGCTTGATTCCTGATTTCCAAAACACCACAATATCCCGTACAGTAACTTGAGTGTCTGCAATAATCGGTTCCCCCTGCAAAACTTCAGGATTGCGGGTGACATAGCGAGAAATGCTTGTAGGAGACAGCGAACTGGTCATAACGACCTCATCAGAAAATGTAAACCAGCCTTCATCTTAGCATAGTGGACAGAAGACACCTATCGGGTATTTTATATTGCTAGATTTGAAGAAGCTATTTATGTTATCGCCGTGTTTATAACTGCTTCATTCACTTAGATATCAAAGATAAAAATAGATCGATCGCCTTTTACCTTTTGACTTACGCATGGGGGCCCAGAAACCGGGTTTTTTGCTGAGAAAACGCGTTACAGCCCGCAGATTTCGTCAAAAACCCGGTTTCTTCGATCGCCCCTTGGGTAAGTCGTTTTACCCCTTAACTACCGCCCACTGAGTCACCGGCGCAAGCGGCTTCCAACCCTGAAAAGAACCGATCGCCCCTACTCGCTGAATCCCAATTCTAATTAGTTCCCCGCCGTGCAAAGAATGCCATTGCAAAATCATAAGTTCGCTCTCAACTGTCACCGCATTCACAACTAATCGGCCGCCCTCACCCAAAGCATTCCAACAAGTTTCCAGCAAAGCTTCTGCGGTGACACCGCCGCCGATGAAAATAGCATTCGGTTGAGGCAAATTTGTCAGGGCTTCCGGCGCTGATCCCGCAACGATTTCGAGTTCCGGAACGCCGAAAGTCGAGGCATTTTCAGCGATGTATTGCAATCGAGTCGGATGGCGTTCGATCGCGATCGCCCTGCACCCGCGATGACTCCGCATCCATTCGATCGCGATCGAGCCGCAGCCCGCCCCTACATCCCAAAGCAACTCACCCGGAATCGGTGCTAACGCCGACAGAGTAACGGCTCTAACCTCCCGTTTGGTAAGTTGTCCGTCGTGGTGATATGCAGCATCCGGCAAACCCGCAGTTGGAGGGAGGATAAGAGTTTGTCGATCGGCTGCAACTGCGATCGCGATCGTGTTCAAATCGGCTAAATCCGCTGCATTCCAGGCTGCTGCAACCCCTTCGATCCGCCGTTCCGATCCGGCTCCCATCCGCTCGAACACGGTCATCAAACTGCTGCCAAACCCCCGCTGCGTCAACAATTCAGCCACCTTTCCCGGCGTGTGTCGATCGGCGCTTAAAACCAGCAAGCGCGCGCCCGGATACAAAGCAAGGGCGATCGATGCGATCGGGCGATTGGTCAAACTGAAAGTCTCAACATCCGCCAAAGCCCAGCCCAAACGGGCGCAAGCAAGACTAAAAGCCGATGCTGCGGGAATTACAGTCATTTCCGAAATGGGAATTTTGCGCGACAGTGTTACCCCAATTCCGTGACACATCGGATCGCCGCTTGCTAGCACGCAGACAGACTCTCCCCGGCGGCCGAGGATGTCGTCAACTGTTGTCTGCAAAGGCGATGCCCAAACCAATTTTTCGCGGGTGTCGTCGGTTGGTAACATTGCTAGATGACGGGCACCGCCGACAACGACTCGAGATCGATCGAGTAGGGAACGGGCGATCGGGCTTAATCCCGATAATCCGTCTTCGCCAATCCCTACCACCGAAAGCCATTTGTGCATTGAATCTTTACTGTTTTAAGAAGTCGCGGATCTGGGTATTCTGTTGATTTTCCACCGCAGAAGGCCGATCGCGCAGCGGGTGCACCATTGTATCCATGAGCCGATCGAGCGCAGCATCGAGGTTATGGCAAAAACCGGTGTGTATCCGCGATGTTTGGATAATCGTGCTTCGGGGTGCAACAATCCAGTGAAAGCGCTCTCTGTGCGGGAGTTGACCGATTTTTCCTGCTGGCTTTCCCCCCGCGCAGATGGCGGGGATGACGGCTAGATGATTGCAAACCGTTTCTAAATCGACTTTGGGATCGATCGCGATCAGCCGCTTTTCGTTGAGTGAAATCCGGGCTGCGAGGAATTTTTCGGGCCCGCAAGAAACGATCGCACCAACATTGACAAACTCTTCGCGCTCGACCCTGGGAACGACGCGGATAATAGCATAATCATACATGAAGCGATCGGGCACGAATAGCTTCCTCCAAAAAAGTATGCGGCGATTTTAACCGATTCAGCAGGTAATTGAGATAAGCATCTCGATGTTCGCTGTTCCCGCTAAACGGAGAATCTCCCACCAGCCAAGCATCGGGAATTAATTTCACAATGCGTTCAATGAGATCGGGTGCCAGCAACTCGGTCATTTTCGAGTCGATCGCTTGCAGATTGCTGGCAAAATGCAGTAAAACGTGGTCTTTAATGGGGCTAAAAGGATCGCGGCTGCGATCGAGATAATTTTTCCAAGTATGGTGAAAATAAAGCGCCGCCCCGTGATCGATGAGCCAAAGCCGTCGGTGCCAAATCAGCATATTCGCATTGCGCGCTGTGCGATCGATATTAGTCACAAAAGCATCAAACCAGACGATCGTAGAAGCGAGATCCGCCTCACACTTTTCTACCGCAGGATCGAACGTCACCGATCCCGGGAGATAATCGAGGGCGAGATTGAGGCCAGCACTCGCCCGGATCAAGTCTTGAATTTCCGGATCTGGTTCAGTGCGCGCCAAGTCGGGATCGAGTTCGACGAAGACAATCTCGGGAACAAGAAGCCCGGATGCGCGAGCAATTTCTCCTGCTACTAACTCCGCAATTAGAGCTTTTGCTCCTTGGCCCGCGCCGCGAAATTTGAGCACGTACATCCCATCATCATCGGCTTCGATAATTGCTGGCAGCGATCCGCCTTCCCGCAGGGGAGTGACGTACCTCGTAGCATTGATTGTTCGCAAATTCATTTGATAGTTGACAGTTGACAGTTGACAGTTGACAGTTAACTTTTCAAACTCTTGTGGGATGGCAGGAGAACCCGCCCAAAACTTGAAAATGCTCGCTAATTTGACTTATCAATTCTAAAGAATAATATCGGATTTTCATCGACAATTCTTTCTTCTACTTGCTTCATCCCGAGTCTTTCTGCTAGTTTGTGCGACTCGATGTTCGGGCGATCGCAACTTGCGACCAGATAGTCAAAGCCAAGTTCATCAAAACTATACTCCAATATTTTGGTTGATGCTTCAGTAGCGTAACGTTTTTTAAGAGCTTTCGGCAGCAGCGCGTAAATTAACTGCGGCTGCGGTTCATCAAAAAAATACCACAAACCGACAAATCCAATAATTTCTCGATCGCTCTTAGTTTTGATAAACCACAAACCGAATTTATTTTCTGCAAAAACCCTTGTGTTCTGTTCGATAATTTCTTTCACTTGTTGCTGCGACAATATTTTGCTATCGCATAGATATCTCCTCACATAAAAATTAGTAAACATTCCGTGGAGCGTGTTGAGGTCGCTCTCTACAATCGGTTTCAAAACCACTCTCGGAGTTTCAAGTATCATGCGGATTATTTTTCTCAGGTTCAATAACGATCGCACCTATCAATATTAGTCCAGGACGCACGGGTGGTCATAAACCGGGTTTTTCGACAATACTTAGTTATCGCGCACAGATAAGGTAAAAAACCCGGTTTATGCAGGTTTTGCGTAAGTCTAATTAACAAACAGCGCTAAACCACCGCAATCACTGGATAGTTGTAACTTTCCTTGACTACCAAACCATCTTTCCAATAGCCGATCGAGATTTGGTTGCTTTTGGAATCAATGATTTGACCTTCAACTTTAACGCTATAATCATTGTACCAATTGGAAATTACCACAAAATCATAATCTTTGTCGGCTGAAACAGCGATGTCTTGACTAATTAATTTTGATTCTCGAAACTCAACTAACATTTGTTGAAAAAAGATTTCTCTTCCTTGGCGGCAGTTTTCTTTACCGTTAGTAATCGTACCGTCGCCTTCAATCATCACAGTGTCATCCGAGTAGTAGTTTTCCAAAGCTACTGAGGTTTGGAATGTCTCAACAAGGTGATTGATATCTGCGAGCTTGATTTGCAATTCTTCAATTGTCATAAATAACGCGATCGCAGGTTTTATAGCCGAAGTTAGAAGTCAAGCACTCTTAGAGTGATTTTGACGGAGACTATAGATTATAAAAAATTATTCGGGAATCAGCAAGATCGTAAAACGAACTTCCCCCCTAACAGGCGAGCTCGCCCGGAGATTTGTTAAGAAACTCGATCGTTCTGGTTTATGCCGATCGACTTGTGATACATTTCTGAAACCTGAAAGCGGGAAAGTCCGGTGCAATTCCGGCGCTGTGCCGCAACTGTCAAAGTCAGAATGCCGATTTCAGGATGTTTACTTTAGATTCCCTGCGTCGCACGGGGAGGAGTTTGTTTGTTAAGTTTGAGTGAATTACCGACTTGTCCGGGCTTATTTTGCGGTTCCCGCGCCCGAGACGGAATATTATCGAGGATGCGGATTCCGGGGGGAATTTTAAATGTACCGCAGTGTCGGGCGATCGCAGATTTAGTCGATCGATACAGTAGCGGCTGTTTGCAAGTAACAAATCGCGCTAATTTGCAAATCCGAGACTTAAACTCGGCAATTTCTGCTGAAGTTTGGCACGATTTGCAAGAATTGGGAATAGCATCTCGCTGCGTTGAAATTGACCCGATTCGCAATATTATGGCAAGCCCGACAGCCGGGATCGATCGCCAGCAGTTACTCGATATTCGCCCGCTAGTTAAAGCTTGGGATAATTACCTGCAAACGCATCCCGAATTGTCAGAAATTTCGCCTAAATTCAGTGTTGGTTTTGACGGCGGGGAATCAGTTTCAATCCGCGCTATTCGCAACGATATTTTATTAGCAGCAGAAAGGCGATATGCCGATTCAGAAAGCGTGTTTCGGCTGTATTTAAACGGCGATACAGGGATTACAATTCAAGAATCGCAATGTATTTCAGTATTGGCAGCCCTCGCTAACACATATCTTGAATACACCAAAAATCGAGATCGAATTGAGGGAAAAAAACCGCGTTTGCGCCACCTGCTAGCAGATTGGGGTGTGGAAAAATATCTCGAACAAATACAGCATAATTTACCGTTTGTATGGCAGCTAAGTTCGATCGCTCCGTCTGAAAGGTCGATCGCCCATCACCAACACCTCGGCATTCACCCCCAACAACAATCCGGTTTCTCATACATCGGAATAGCACTGCCGCTAAGCAGGCTAAAATCGCAGCAATTGCGAGATTTGGCAAATTTAGCCCAAAACTTCGGTCGAGGCACTCTGAGGCTCACACCTTGGCAAAATCTGTTGATTTCTGACATCCCCAACTCCCGGATTTGCGAACTCGAAAAGTCGATCGCCCGCTTGGAATTGCACTCATCCGCAACCAATCTAGACTCGTGCTTAGTTGCTTGTGCCGGTAGCAGCGGCTGTGCTTCCGCGATGACAGACACTCAAAGTCACGCCCTAGCAATGGTGAGAGATTTATCGCAAAAAATGCAGATCGATCGCCCAATCAACATTCATTTCAGCGGTTGCGAAAAATCCTGCGCCCAGCATTCTCCAATTGATATAACGTTGGTGGGAATTCAGATAAAACAAGGAAATGAGACGATCGCAGGTTATGACATTTACGCAGGTACAACAGACTCGCCTTTTGGGCGGCAAATTTTCCGGGCGGTGAGTGTGGCAGAGATATCGAGTTCTATGAACAAGTTGCTGCAAATATATCAGCGATGGCGATCGCCCGACGAATCATTAGGCGAATTTGTAGATCGAAGTGCGATCGACCAATTGCAGCAGTTGCTTAGCCTCAAAAAACAAAATCACAAGTGAATTCCTCTCTCGATCTTTCTTCCTTCGCGCCCTTAGCGCCTTCGCGGTTCATTCAAAAAAAATCCAGTTTTAAATAATGCTTGATTATATTAAAGACGGAACAGAAATCTACACCAAATCCTTCGCCACAATTCGAGCCGAAGCCAATTTGTCAACCTTACCGCCCGACTTAGAATCCGTCGCAGTGCGCCTGATCCACAGTTGCGGCATGACAGATATTGTCGCAGATTTAGCAGCTTCCCCCGGTGCAGCCACCGCAGGGCGCAACGCCCTCGCCGCCGGCGCACCAATCCTGTGCGATTCCCGCATGGTAGCCGAAGGCATCACCCGCAAACGTCTCCCCGCCGACAATGCGGTAATTTGCACCCTCTGGCATCCCGAAGTCCCAGAATTGGCGCTACAAATCGGAAATACTCGATCGGCCGCAGCCCTTGATTTGTGGCTAAAGGATTTGGAAGGTGCGGTTGTGGCAATTGGAAATGCCCCGACTGCTTTGTTCCGACTGCTGGAAATGTTAGATGATGGAGTCCCGAAACCAAGTTTAATTCTGGGTTTCCCGGTAGGATTTGTGGGGGCGGCCGAATCCAAAGCGGAACTCGCTGCGAACAGTCGGGGAGTGCCATTTATTACAGTACACGGGCGGCGCGGCGGCAGTGCAATGGCAACGGCGGCCGTGAATGCGTTAGCGAAAAAGGATGAATTATGACTGAGACTACTGGTAAGTTGTACGGATTGGGCATCGGCCCTGGCGATCCTGAATTGATTACTTTGAAAGCTTATCGGATTTTGCAATCGGTGCCGGTGATTGCCTATCCGGCGATGGAAAACGGTAAGGTGCTCGCCAGGGCGATCGTCGCAGATTACCTGCGCCCAGAACAAATTGAGATTCCGATGCCGCTGCCTTTTAGTCCGACGCGATCGTCTCAACCTTATTACGATCTTGCTGCCGAGAAAATTGCTGCCCACCTCAGCGAAGGACGGGATGTGGCTGTGTTGTGTGAGGGCGAACCTTTTCTCTACGGCACGTTTATGTATCTATTCAACCGTTTGTCGGGAAAATTCACTACTGAAGTTGTGCCGGGAATTTCTTCGACAATGGCGAGTGCGGCGGCTTTGGGAGTGCCGCTGACTTATCGTAACGATGTGTTAAGCATTATGCCTGCGACGCTGGATGCTGAGGTTTTGCGCGATCGGCTGGCGGTTGTTGATGCTGCGGTGATTATTAAGCTGGGCCGACACTTCGCGAAGGTTCGGGATGTGCTGATTGATTTGGGGCAGTTCGATCGAGCTTTGTATATCGAACGCGCAACTATGCCGAATCAGCGAATTAGGGCGATCGCAGATGTCGATCCTGCTGAAGTTCCCTATTGGGCTCTCATTATGATACCCAGCCAGCAAAAGTCTGTATCTTAATATTTTCATGCCTGAAGGCGACAAGCTTCCAGGCTTTCCCTATTTTTTTGTGCATTCTTGCCCATTTATCCAGGATTCCTGATATAGATAACTCAAGCTTATGACTCTCATCAGTTAACCTGTTATTAAGATACTTTACAAACCTGAGAATATGCTTTATGTTTATTTACATGGCGGGAAACACAACCGCTACGAACATTGACAAATCAATAAAGCAATCATAAAACCATGACCACAACCTTACAGCAGCGCGAAAGCGCTAACCTGTGGGACCTGTTTTGTAACTGGGTCACATCCACCGACAACCGCATTTATGTAGGTTGGTTCGGCGTCTTGATGATTCCTACCTTACTAACTGCCACCATCTGCTACATCGTCGCCTTCATCGGTGCACCCCCTGTAGACATCGACGGCATCCGCGAACCAGTTGCTGGTTCCTTGATGTTCGGTAACAACATCATCACAGGTGCTGTTGTTCCTTCGTCTAATGCGATCGGCTTGCACTTCTACCCAATCTGGGAAGCTGCTTCCCTCGATGAGTGGTTGTACAACGGCGGCCCTTACCAATTGGTAGTTTTCCACTTCCTGATCGGCATCTTCTGCTACATGGGTCGTGAATGGGAACTGTCTTACCGCTTAGGTATGCGTCCTTGGATCTGCGTAGCATACTCTGCACCTGTTGCAGCAGCAACCGCAGTATTCTTGATTTACCCGATCGGACAAGGCAGCTTTTCTGACGGTATGCCCTTGGGTATCTCCGGCACCTTCAACTTCATGATCGTGTTCCAAGCCGAGCACAACATCCTGATGCACCCCTTCCATATGTTGGGAGTAGCTGGTGTCTTCGGTGGTTCTTTGTTCTCCGCCATGCACGGTTCTTTAGTTACCTCTTCCTTGGTTCGCGAAACAACCGAAACCGAATCTTTGAACTACGGTTACAAATTCGGTCAAGAAGAAGAAACCTACAACATCGTTGCAGCCCACGGCTACTTCGGTCGTTTGATTTTCCAATACGCTTCTTTCAACAACAGCCGTTCCTTGCACTTCTTGTTAGGCGCATGGCCAGTTGTCGGCATCTGGTTTACCGCTTTGGGTATCTCCACGATGGCTTTCAACTTGAACGGTTTCAACTTCAACCAATCGATTATCGACTCTCAAGGTCGCGTCATCAACACTTGGGCTGATGTTATCAACCGCGCTAACTTGGGTATGGAAGTCATGCACGAGCGCAACGCTCACAACTTCCCGCTCGACTTGGCTGCTGGTGAAACCACTCCCGTAGCAATGGTTGCTCCTTCTATCAACGGTTAATTTTTAACTTGAGATCAACAAAAAGCGCTCCTAGAAATAGGGGCGCTTTTTGTTTAAAGTATCGCTCCATTATGAGGTCAAGAGGTAAGTAGCTACCAATCGATCAATTGATGGGTGCATCTTGACCCAAACCATAAGATATCTTCTGAATAATATTTGGGTCACTCTCCCACTTGGATTCTATATCTTCAATATTAATTGCTTTGCAAAGCTGAAAGATTTGATGCTCTTGAAATATGGGTCTGCCTAACTGTTTTTCAAAACTCCTTTTCCTTGCTTTAGGAATAACCGTATAGCAATGAAAATCAGGAGCATTATATCCAAACAACCCACGTTTTGAACAAAGTGAAAGGTCTGCCATTCGCAGCAAGCCTGAGTAAATACTCGTAGTGCATACCACCTCAAAAGCTGCTTCAATTTGCTGAAATTCTTTTCTGAACCAAATAACATCTATCAGTTGAATAATTTTCTCAGTTTTTTGAGGAAAATCTTGAGGCACTATTAAAGGGAAGTTCTTTGAGCTAAGTTTTCCTAGTTCTTGATTTTTATATTTATTTCGATGGTCATTTCTAGCAATCCATACTGTAAAACCCAAACTTTTTCCCAGCTCAGCTAATATACCCTGTATTTTTGTGTGCTTAGAAATATTAGCATCTGTAAAATTAAACTCTAGCTGAGTCCAACTGGTGTTTGTTGCTCTCGGTTCAGAGATGGCTAATTTCAGATTTACATTGGTGAGGTAAGCTTCTGTAAAATTCGCCTGTTTTATATATGCTCTTTCAAGATTTGCATCTGTGAGATCCGCTGCTATGAGTTGTGCCCCTTGGAGATTCGCGGATTCAAGATTGGCCTCTGTTAAATCAGCACCGCTTAAATCAGCACTACTCAAATCAGCACCGCTTAAATCAGCACTACTCAAATCAGCACCGCTTAAATTAGCACCGCTTAAATCAGCACTACTCAAATCAGCGCCAGATAAATCAGTGTCCGACAAATCAGCACGACATAACCCAATACGGTTCAGTTAAGGCTCAAATAATGGTAAATTAGGTATGGTGTCCAAAAATGGAGAGCAAGTAAGGTGCATC
>NZ_JAUBPE010000039.1:0-66044 GCF_036700565.1 Microcoleus pseudofavosus SVA1_A4 | reverse complement strand
TTTTAAATCACCCTAACCTTCCTTCAGTCTTGTCTTATGGTACTCTGGCTGCTTAAAAACTGTCCGAACTATTGTAATTAAATACTGCTTGGTTAGTGGCGCGAATTGAATATTTGTAGTTTGTTGTTTCAGTTTTAATGCCAATCCCCAGTGCTTCAACTGAATTGGAAAAACTACCTCTGTCTAAAAAGTCCGCTTGCTGAGCTTTGTTCATTGAGCTAACATACACTTTTGCTTCCGCTTGCTTTGCTTTAGAGGCGCTATTCAAGAATGATGGAAAAACGAAAGCAGCCATTATTGGTCCAAGAAACATCAAAAGCATTAAACATCCACAACCAGCATAAATAGGTGAATTTCTATCTGAATTAGAATTTTCTTGACTCATGGTATTCTATCCTCATTGTTTGTATTTTTACCCAAGTTTCCCGGTCAAAGTCCCTATTTCGTGACTTCCTTTGTTCCCTTAGCGCAGACAGGGTAGCCTTTTTCTAGCTTGGGTAACTGCGGTTTAATAATCCCTCGTTTTTCAGCTTCACAGATGATAGTTATACTGCTCTTTTCATTAGCAGGAGCCTTGGTATCTAAATTTTGATATGATACCCGAAAGACTCCACCAGTATAGCTTTTAAAAGCGTTATTTTTAGGGAATGCATCATTAAAAACAGCTTCCTTGGTAACACTGATTGAATATCTATAGTTATTTGTAGTTTCAGATTTAAGGTCAATTTCCAAATCGGCACTTGAATTGCTGAAAACACTATTTTTTGCATAATATGCTTGCTGAGCTTTGTTCATTGAATAAAGATACTGCTTTGCTTCTGCTTCGGCTTCTACTTTCTTACGAGAATTAAAAAAGGAGAGCGTACTGGGAAGCTCCAGAAGCAACACTATAAGAGACACGATACCGAGTGCAATCAGCAACTTGATGCAAGAAGTGATGCAACCAGATTCTTGATTATTCATTGTTGTATTTTCTCAAGGTTATCAAAAAATGAATGGGTGTTGCTCTCAGAGAATTAGCATAGGCGATCGCCCCTTTCCCGTTGCGCGATCGCCCTCGATTGCAGCCCCGCTTTAAGCTCGCGCCTTTTGTACCTCTTTCCGCTCAAAGGATGTTGGCTGAATCATTTTACTGCCGATCGCAAAATCGCGCAATTCCACTCTCGTAAACTTCACACCCCAAGGATCGGTGGTTGTATCCAACTCCTCCACTAAAGCATTATTGATTTCATTGCGAGCCGTGTAAAGTTCCTCCAGAGATAATGTCGCAATGTGAGTCCGAATTGAAAGAATCAGCATATTTAACATCGCTTCCTTGAGATTCTGCACCTTGTAGGAAGCTTTTTCTAAGTCAATTATTCGCCAGTAAACAATAAATTCAACGGTAATGGCAAGGCGATCGCGCGTCGTGCATTCTTGCGGTGGCAGTCTTAAAATTTGCTCGCGCAGAGTTTGTTTATAGGCGACTGTTTCGACAAAGGGAATCAAAAATGTCAAACCAGGTTCGAGTTTCTTGCGATCGTACTTTCCGAAAATTTCAACTAAAGCCTCATCTCCTTGACGGACGATTTTGACGCTGTTGGCTAAGGATACTCCGGTGATTGCAAACAACACCATCAAAAAATACTGATACATAATGAATCTCCTGGTAAATAGTTGACAGTTGACAGTGGACAGTTGATAGTTGACAGTTGATAGTGATTTCTTAGTCTCTTAGAGAGGGACTTTGTTTGGCAAGAAGCGATTTCAATCGCCTAGTCATAAAAGAACTCAGGTTTAGCCGTTGATGTGAATTAATCTGTCAGGTACAACAATCAGCGTGTTTCCTTCGCGGCGCAAAACGTAAACTTTTTGTCTGGGTGCGATCGCCCCTTGGGAATCTTCATTGCGAGCTTTCCACGAAGCCCCTTCATAAATCACCATTCCGGTTTCTCCGGGGAAAATTTCGGAGATAGTTGTCGCTTCGGTTGCTTCGGGAATCACAAACTTTTTCCGAACAATGAAAATCGGTCGAATCCAGATACTCAGCGCGAGGGCTATCCCCATCCAGTAGAAGATTTGCCAGTCAAAATCTTCATACATGATGTTCGCCCAACTAAACTGAAATGCTACCGATCCTCTCCACAAAATAAATGATTCAATTAAAGCCGAAGCTCCTATCATTAGCAGGTAAAACCTGTATTTTTGGGGCTGAGTTTTGATGATTAATAGCTCGATCGCACTAAGCACAACTCCGATCAGCAACCACAACATCGGGGGGGTGAAGGCGAAACCTGGTTGATTAGTGGCTGACGCCAGCGACCAAATTAGGATAGAATACACAATGCTTTTACCTCGTTGCGATGGGATTCAACCTTGTTATTTCTAATCTAATCAGGTGGCTATTTGAGTTGGCGACTGAGTTATTTGAAAAATCATCGACTTTTCATCGACTTTTCATCGACTTTAAGGGCGGTTGGCATTTATGATGGTTTCAGTGTCTCGATCGTTATAAGCAATGCCACGATCGCTAAGGGTGCGCGAAGAGTGCATTCGCGCAGTTAAATCCTGTCTCCTAAGAAATGGCTTCCCCAGTCAGAAAATTCTGGCTGAGGATTTAGGGATGGCCCAATCTACTGTCAGCCATTTTCTGAATGGCAAACCTGTGGATTATGCCAATTTCATCGAAATTTGTCGCGGATTAGGGCAGGAATGGCGCGATATAGCGGATTTTGAGGCGAATTCAGAGCCAGAGGAGGTACTGCTTGTGAGGGCAAAAGTGGCGATCCTCTTCGAGGGCTTTCCTTCGGATCGCTTCGCTAACGCCAACGCCCGATCGACCTCACACAATACGCTTTCCCAGCAGTTACACCAAGCTTTGAGTGCGGGAAGCCACGAAGTCTTTTTTATTAACAACAGCAGCGACTCAGGTTCATATTTAAAGCGTTGCGATTATTTGCTGTTGCTGATTTCCGAAGAATCTGCCGCTAGCGAAATGATATTGGAACAAGTGCAGCTAGCCAAAGAATTGCACAAATTAAGTGGTCCTAAACCCGCAATTTTACCGATTTGCGTTGAATTAAATACACCGCTTTCCTTTGATTTACTCAGCTATTTAGCAGGAGTTCAGCCCTGGCTTTGGCGCGGTACTGGCGACTCATCAAAGTTATTATCAGAAATTTTAAATATCATCAAAGAAGGTCGCACATCGTTAACTGCCGACCATGAATTAGCTGTACAATGGAACGCAATTAGTAGCACAAAACAGTCGATAATTCAACCCCTGCCAGCCGCGCCGCCAGAATTGCCGGGAGGGCAAGTTGAAATAGCTTCTCGTTTTTATATCGATCGCCCTCCGATCGAATCACGCTGTTACGAGACGATCGCCCAACCGGGAGCACTGATCCGCATAAAAGCACCCAGACAAATGGGCAAAACTTCTTTGATGGCGAGGATTTTGCATCATGCAGAAGTGCAAGGTTCTCGCACGGTAGCGCTGAGTTTTCAGCTAGCAAATAGGAGAATATTCACTAATTCAGATACATTTTTGCAGTGGTTTTGTGCTAGCATCGGTCAAGAGTTAGGAATGCTGGAGCAGTTGCCGAAGTGTTGGGAATTAGCGGATTTGATTGGCAGCAATCAGTGTTGCAAGGCTTATTTTGAACAGTATTTGCTGTCTGAATCTTCAAAACCTCTGACGTTAGGCTTGGATGAGAGCGATCGCCTGTTTGAATCGCCGGAAATTGCCGACGACTTTTTTGGGTTATTGCGAGCTTTACACGAAGAAGCAAAACGGCGAGATATTTGGAAAAAGTTTCGTTTGATTGTGGTGCATTCGACGGAAGTTTATATCCCGCTGGATGTGAATAAATCGCCGTTTAATGTGGGTTTACCGATTGAATTGCTGGAGTTTAATTCGCAGCAAGTGCAAGACTTAGCAGCGCGACACGGAATCAATTGGAGCGCTACAGAAGTTGCAGAAATGATGGCGCTAGTGGGAGGACATCCCTATTTAGTGCGACTGGCGATGTATCGCATTGCCCGTCAAGATGTGACTTTAAATCACTTGCTGAAATCGGCGACAACGGAGGCAGGAATTTACAGCGACCATTTGCGCAGGCATTTGTGGAATTTAGAAAAATATCCAGAATTAATCGAGGCGATGAGAGAGGTTTCGAGTGTGCAAAAGCCAGTCAGATTGAGGCTAGAGTTGGCGTTTAAATTAAACAGTATGGGGTTGGTGAAACAGGAGGGCAATTATTGCAGTGCGAGATGCACTTTGTATGAGGAGTATTTTCGCGATCGCCTAGGTTGATAGTCTTAGGTTGTACCAGTCTCAAGAACGGGCTCTCCGGCCCGTTCCACAAGAAAATGGAGTTTTTGTGGAACGGGCCGGAGAGCCCGTTGCTAAACAGGCGATTGAGAAGGAAGCCTGATATAAGTTAATACCATTTTCCATAAACGTTGTTACCTTTACTCACAAGTTGAAAGGGTATGAGACGGTAGCGGTCAAATCTCTATCAATGGAAGGGTGTATGCCGCTGACTGATTCGCTATATTGAAATTAATTAGCCAGAATCCTCAGCAATCTGCAACGGTTGGCTGTTTGGGCAGGCAGCACAATAATCAAAGTCATAATAAGTTGATTCCATGCAAAACACGGCAGATTTACTCCCCAAAATAGACTCGCCGAGTCTTCCCAAAAAGCAACCGGCACCCCCAAATTACGAAGCAGCCGATCGGCAATTTGTCAATTTGCTAGAGGTCGAGGATTTAGACAAGACTGTGGCGGCAAAACCGTTACTTGTCAGCGATTTTGAAAGCGCGATCGCAGTGGCCCTTCGATCGGCTTATCAGGAACCGAACGGCGATGAGGCGGCTCACCGCTTCTTGCAGCGCGTGCTTTACCGTATCAACCGCCTCAACTTGTTTTGGTACGACGATTTGCGCCGCTACAACAACGAGCGATCTCACTATTTGCGTTCGGTGCGCGATCGCATCGAGGAACCTTGGCAGCAGTGGGAAATCGCGCAAATCGACGTTGCAGCGCTGCAAAAATTGCCGGATGTCAAGCAAGCGCTGCGCGATCGCGCGGCCGCCGATGTCGATCCTCCGCTAACTGAGCTCGATCGCTACCAGCGGGAACAGATGACTGAAGGGGGATACAGACACCTGCTGGCGATCGCCTCTTTCGACGGTTTAGTTGAAGCCAGCCGCCTTTCTCGCATCCTCGGCGGTGCCGGCAACGAAATTCAGTGTACCCTGACGCGGGTGCTGATCGAAGAATACGGCGGCGGTCGCCTTCCCCGCAAGCACTCGACCTTTTTTGCTCAAATGCTGGCTGAATTCGATATGAGTACGGAACCAGAAGCGTACTTCGATTTAGTCCCTTGGGAAGTGCTCGCCGGCATCAATCACAACTTTCTGCTGACGGAACGCAAGCGCCATTTTCTGCGCTACAACGGCGGACTCACTTATTTTGAGGTTGCGGGGCCCGTGGCTTACCGCAATTATCTAGCCGCAGCGCAGCGTCTGGGCCTGTCACAGGCTGCGATGGGTTATTGGGAACTGCACATCAAAGAAGACGAGCGTCACGGCCGCTGGATGTTGGATGAAGTGGCGATGCCGCTGGTTGATAGATACCCGCAGGAGGCGTGGGAGCTGGTGTTGGGGTACGATCAGGAGAAGTCGATCGGCGATCGGGCTGCGGCTGCTGTAGTGCGATCGATCCAAGCGGCAGAACGGAATTAACGGCTGTATAGGGTGCATCAAAGACTGATGCACCCTATATCTTGCAGCGTTTTCAATCAGCCTTTTAGGAACAGGCTTTCCGGCCTGTTCCACAAAGAGTGTATTTCTCGCTTCACAGGCATCTTGCCTGTTGCTGACAATGGTGCAACATCTCAGATGCACCCTACCAGCGATGTATTTTAAAATGCTGTCATTAACTGAATTAGCTCGATCGACAAATCTCTTTGCGACTTTTGCTGCTTCTTAAACAAAACTCCAGCCAGCAGATAGATATTTTCCGAATAAAAAGCCATTCCCTGTTCTCGGAGACTGGCGATCGCGCTTTTCACCTTGGGTTCCGAACTATAATAGCCAAAAGTTAAAGGTGCAATCTCAAAATTCGCAACAGAGTAGCCTCGATCCAAGGCATAATCGATCAAACCCACAGGATTAGAATAGCTAGAAACCATTAGCAAAACTTCGTCGCAGCCCAAAGATAAAAGTTTCTTAGCTATTGTAGAACCATCAGTCCCGCCGTGCAACAGCGGCTGGTAAATCTTATCATCCACCGCCGGCAAGTAAGGCGGATTTGAGATTACACAATCCGCCGACTCGTATAAAGGCGAATCAAAAAAAGAGCAATTGTTGACAATGTATTGTTCGCTCAGTTCGTATTCCTTAATTTGAGACTGAGCAATTTTCCAAGCTACTTTATTTAGCTCAAATCCCTGTACAGTCCCATCAAAATCAGTCCTCAGCAAAGACTTAATAACTGGACTTCCCTCTCCTGAACCAAACTCTACGATAAGTCGAGAATTGTCGCTGGCATTTAACACTAAACTTTCCAAGCAATGCGCGTAAAAATCCGATTCTTCCGGGCAGTGGAATACCTGTTTCAGGGGATGGGATGAAGTGAGCATAAATTCTGTAACAAAGTTGACTGTTTTTAACTTATCGAATAACTAATATTGCAGCCATCTGTCGCAAGAGCTATTTTATTAACTTGTGATATCTATCTCTTCCTGTTTTACCTGCTGCGATCGAAGAACTATTACTGCCGAGCTCTCATAAAATTAACGAGATTAATCCGATTGACAGATTGCAATTAGAGCGATTGCTGTTGAGATATTACCTAACCAACTAATTGTAAATTTTAATAGTGTCAGATATGACCTTTTTTAATTATTCAGTTCCGCCTCTGCGTCGAAAACAGCTTAACATCGAGGTTCAGGAGTTGAGAAGGGCTTTTGCAGGTTCAGTTTCCCCTTGGCAAAGATCGATTTTATTCAAAATTTTATACTTGTCTGAATCGAGCTTGCCTGCTGTGGAGCTTACTGTTAATACCCATATTCGGCACAGCACAATTTTTTTCCTGTGAGTTGGATCTTGCAAGCAGCTTTGTGGTCAGCCATCGGCCTTGTAGGTACAGCAGAAATAGTAAGCATGACATACTCTTGGGTCAAAATAGAACGCCTGACTTGGGGGAGCATCCCATTTTTGCTTTCAGATCGTGGACGGTTGCATTAGAATAATATATTTGGATCGTATTGAGTGCGAGCGTCTCGCTCGCGATCCCTACCGCGAGCGAGACGCTCGCACTCCTAAAAAACGCTTTTTACCAAATTGGGATGCTCCCTGACTTGGGTGCTTTACGGTTGGGTAATACTAATGTTATTAGGATTGCTGCTGACCGATTTGGGCATTTTTTTAGGTGGGGAAAAAGTGTTGGCGAATCTCTGTTCCCTGTGGTTGGGACTGAGGGGAATTGGGTATTTTGGAACTGGATTCGCAGTGCGATCGCGCTTTTAGCGGCAAGTTTCTTTCATCTGTCGGGGATTTGAATTTTGCCTTATACTGGCGGTTGGTTTTTCCTGTTAACTACCCTGAATTAACTCCTCAACAGCAGCATTTTGATCGGGCACAGCACCGAAGCCGACAGCGCTCAACATAAATCATTACCCACAAGTCATCAGTCATCAGTACCTTGCTAATGACTGATGATATTATGTCCGCTATAACAACCTCACTACAAACCGGATAGGGGTTATTTTAGCGGACACTATATGACTGATGGGTGATGACTAATTGCCACCAGACTGTACTGATTTGCGGGTTTGGTTAGTATCGTCGCCCTTGTGATGCCACGTGCCACCTTCGCCTTGAACATATTCTGATTTTACGCTGTTCCAAGCCACGCTCGCAGCACCATCTTCGCTCATTCCATCTTCGCTAGCGCTCTTAAAAGCAGCCTGAAAAATATGCTGCGCTCCCTCGGGCAGTTCTTGTGCTTCTGAAGGTAAGGTGTCAAATTGTTGTTCTGGCATAATGGCCTCCAATTATTAAACATAAATTCAAGCTTATAGACTAAACGCAACTCTCTTCCTCTCTCTAAAAGCAAGTTTTAGACCGCATTTTTATCAGTCCGAAGACAGATGTAATATTAAATTTATTGTAAATAAATAATGCAGGTTGCCGTTGCTGGTTCAGCCGGATTTGGCTAATTTCCCTGCTCAAACAGCCACTAATCTGACTTCGGCTTTTTCACCTGGGAACTTAGAAAATACGTCAGCGCAGCGATTACTAAAGCGATACCCCCTCCAAAGGGAAGGATGTTTGTCCCGCCGTTCCACCGAACTACCTCAGAGAGAAACAATACACTCAACACTACTACAATCACGCTGGTGAGTTTGGTTTTCAGGTCGTCGATGGTGTGAATCTCCAGCCAGTGTGGTACTTTGATGCGCTCGTCAATAAACAGCTCGTAAAGTCCGAGTGCAGTAATGTAAAATACTGTGGCGAGGAGAAACAAATCTACAACTTCGATGAAAGACAGAATCAGTTGTTTCGAGTTTTCGCTGGAAACCGGTGCTGTAGTTGTGTTGCCGATGGTAATGAGGGTTTCCAGGGCACCGTAGATCAAAAGCGTCACAGAGGCTGCAAAACAACCGAATACAGCGATTAACATTAGATAGCGACTTCGGGCAAGAATTCGATGCAGCATAGTTGATGTCCGCTTGGGAAATGTGTTAAAGAACAACCGCTCTCTGGCATACCTTTGGCTTTACTATATCAGGGTTTGCCCGATCGCACTCACAAGCAATTCTTCTCATCCGCCGTCGCTGGTTAATGTAAATGTCGCGCGGGCTCGGCTCGGATCGCCCTCAGTTCGCCTTCCTAGGAAGGCGGCGGCGCAAGTCAAAGCCCAGTCACAACCCTTGATGCTATCAGGTAACAAGCGTTCTGGCGACTCTAAGCGGTCGCAAAGAGCTCTTTGAGATCGTGTAGTTTCCTGGGAAAGTTTGAGCAGTATTCTGCCAAAGCCAAAATTGCCAGCAGCAACTTAAGGAAAAATAGCGCTCAAAAAAATCTTAAACTAGCTCATCTGGCGGAGCTAAGCGAGCGAAACGTTAACCCAAAATATTTCACATCGACCGGGTTTCTATCCCCATGCGTAAGTTTTAATTTAGCTAGTCGGCCCCCGAATCAAATATCATCCACCACCTGAAATAAAACGCCATTTTGCCAAATATTCCTCAAGATGAATGGCGAACTTGAACGATAAGTAATAGCTTATAAACTGTTAACGCTACGGTGTAATTTCCCAATTGCAAAATAATCGAGGGAACGGGACTAAATTTGCTCCCTTACCTTCATTATCCCGCAGCGAATGTTAGAAAAGTTGCACGCTACGCTGTCAATTTGACCCTGCGGTTTTGAAAGCAGAAGCGATGCAGCACTATACCAGGTAAAAGCAAGCATAACCATGAAATCTTCTAAATTGTTGAAAATTGTTTTAGCAGGTGCTTGTACTTTAAGTTTAGCAACGGTTTCCTTAGCAGTGCCTGCTTCTGCCCAGTCAGGCGGCGGTGCTGGAGGCGGTGCTGGAGGCGGTGCTGGAGGCGGTGCTGGAGGCAGTGGCACAAGCGGTACGACTGGTACAACTGGCACAAGCGGTACGACTGGTACAACGGGCACAAGCGGTACAAGCGGTACGACTGGTACAAGCGGTACGACTGGTACAAGCGGTACGACTGGTACAAGCGGTACGACTGGTACAAGCGGTACTGGCACAACCGATACAACTGGTACAAGCGGTACGAGTGGCACCGGTACAAGCGGTACAAGCGGTACGAGTGGCACCGGTACAAGCGGTACAAGCGGTACGAGTGGCACCGGTACAAGCGGTACGAGTGGCACCGGTACAAGCGGTACGAGTGGCACCGGTACAAGCGGTACGGGTACAAGCGGTACAAGCGGTACAAGCGGTACGGGTACAAGCGGTACAAGCGGTACAACCGGTACGACAGGCACCGGTACAAGCGGTACAAGCGGTACGACAGGCACCGGTACAAGCGGTACAAGCGGTACAAGCGGTACGACAGGCACTGGTACAAGCGGTACAACCGGTACAAGCGGTACAAGCGGTACAACCGGTACGACAGGCACCGGTACAAGCGGTACAACCGGTACGACAGGCACCGGTACAAGCGGTACAAGCGGTACGAGTGGCACCGGTACAAGCGGTACAACTGGTACGACAGGCACCGGTACAAGCGGTACAACTGGTACGACAGGCACCGGTACAAGCGGTACAACTGGTACGACAGACGGTACGACATCGGCGCCGACTGACACGAATTCTGGAGTTTTGAGTGCTCGGCGCGATCGCCACAACAATTTGGGGTGGCTGGGTGCCCTGGGCGCGTTTGGTTTGCTCAACTTGTTTCGGAAAAGCGGTACAGCGTCCCATCGCTAGTTTCGGGCGATTCCCGTAGGGATAGCTTCGCGCGTACTTTTGAAAACTTAGAGGCTTAGAAATTCATGACTTCACTCAATCGCAAAAGTTTGTTCCAAAAATTGGTAACAGTTGCCGGAATTGCCGGCGTTAGTTCCTCGATAGCTGTGCCGGGATTCGCAGAATTAAACCGCCAGAGTCACGGCTTCAACCTGTCGGGCGATCGGGTTTTTGAGCTTGCTCAAAACGATTCCAACAATCTTAGTCCTTCTGACTCTCCTATTATCGATCCCAACAACAATAACAATCCCGGCCGTTCTCCCAACACTCCCAATAGCCCCAACAACAATAACAATCCCGGCAGTTCTTCCGACACTCCTAATAGCCCCAGCAACAATAACAATCCCGGCCGTTCTCCCAACTCTCCCAGAGGCGAAAATTCTCCTAATTCTCTCAGCAGCAGAGACAAAAACTTTGTCATGCAAGCCGCTCAAACTGGTATGCTGGAAGTGCAGCTCGGCAGGTTAGCCGTGCAGCGCGGTTCTAGCGCTAGTGTCAAGCAGTACGGGCAACAAATGGTTGACGAACACACGCAGAAAAATCAAGAACTGATGCAGTTAGCAATGCAAAAGGGCCAAGAAGTTCCAACCGAAATGAGCAGCCAGAACAAAGCTTTGAGCGATCGACTTTCCCGGCTATCGGGTACAAGTTTTGACGCAGCTTACAAGCAGGCCATGATCGACAGCCACAATCAGGCTATTGCTCTGTTTCAGGCTCAATCTCAACAGGGACAAGAGCCCGAGTTGAAGGCTTGGGCCGCCCAGACTTTGCCGAACCTTCAGGCGCACTTGCAAATGGTTAACCAAATGTTGGCAGATACCACCCAACAGTAATATTAGGTAGAGTCCGATCGCTTCAAACCCGATCGGACTCTACCTTTGCTGCTGGGACAGGGAACAGCAATAAATTTTTCTAAATGCTATAATTTTTGAGGACAATGGAAGATTTTCTGCGCCGTTTGTTGGGTAGCAACATTACAGTGACGTGGCTGTTCTTAATCGTAGGGTTTTGCTGGATTGCTTACATACCCGGACGCCTGAGAAATTAAAAATTATCAATTAAAACTTAAAAATATTCTCGGGTGCGTCAGAACCTCACATTTTCTCCCGTATTGCATGAGAACCATCAGACGCACCCTACCACGATCGTTCGATCGCCCGATCGCGGAAACAAGCTTGCGTGCGATCGGGCGATTTATTCAAACAACAAACAATTAGTTAATCCTGAGTGTCCACAAAAACAGTCACAGCCGCCACAGCGATTAGCATTTCATCATTTTTATCATTCAGAGAGGCGATCGCCCTTCCTGCCACAATCATGCCCCCTTGCTCGACAATCAGAGTTTTGCTCCCAAAAGGCAGCACCGCCAACACCTCATCGGGCCGCACTTGTTCCGGGTAAGGAACAGCCACCTTTACCTCAACAATCATCTGATTGGGGTCGCTCAAACCCGCCACTTCCCATACGCCTAGGAGAGCATTGTGGGCGATCGCATTCCGCACAGCCCTAGCACAGGCTACAGTCGGTTCCTGCCCGTGCTGGTCTATACCCATCCCCATTTCAATGATGAAACATTTACGCGCCATAGTTGCCCCTTGGTTGATTTTTGTTTGTAGTCGTTAGCACTCTTTCCCAAAACAATTATCAACCAAACAGACCGCTCTTGATATTATTTTATAAATTGATATAACAACAAAAGAATAATCCCAGTGTCAAAAAAGAATTCAACTGTAGGCAAGCTTCAAACCCTTATGAAATCAGTCATTTTAAATCTCAAATCTAAAATGGTATAACTTATGGTAATATAACCAAATTCACCATTCCTCGCGGACTGCCAAACTCATCGCCAGCTTGAATCATGGATAGTTTTCTACCAATTGCCTACTTTCAAAACCAATTTCTCCCATTTAGCGACGCCAAAATTTCCATAGCCACCCACGCACTGCACTACGGAACCGGAGTTTTAGGCGGGTTGCGGGGAATTCCAGACCCCCAAAATGCCGATCGAATATTGCTATTTAGATTAGACCGCCACTGTCAAAGATTAAGTCAAAGTGCCAGCTTCCTCCACTGCGATTTGCCTGCCAGCAAAATCCAACAAATAATCCTTGATTTTGTCCAGAAAAACCAGCCAACAAAATCATTTTATATCCGCCCTTTTATCTACACCTCCAGTTTGGGAATTGCCCCCAGACTGCACAACGTAGAAACCGACTTTTTTGTCTACGGATTAGAACTTTCAGACTATTTGCCCAAAGAAGGAGTCAACTGTAGAATTAGCTCTTGGTACCGCCAAGAAGACCGCAGTTTGCCTTTAAGAGGTAAAATTAGCGGTGCTTACATCACCTCAGCATTAGCCAAAACAGAAGCAGTAGAATCCGGCTTCGACGAAGCAATTATGATGAATTCTCAAGGAAAAGTCAGCGAAGCTTCAGGAATGAACATATTTGTCGCCAGAAACGGTAAATTAGTTACTCCCGGTTTCGAGCAAGATATTCTCGAAGGAATTACCAGAGACAGCGTAATCACAATCGCCCGAGACTTAGGAATTGAAGTCATAGAAAGACCAGTTGATAAATCAGAATTGTTGATTGCAGACGAGATTTTCCTCTGCGGAACCGCAGCCAAAATTACGCCAATTAATCGAGTGGAAAACTATCAATTGCCCAAAAACCGACCCCTCACCGAAAAACTCTTGCACAAACTCACGGGAATCATCGAAAATCGCGATAGTAACTACCAAGACTGGGTATTTCCCATCAACCTAAATTAACCGTTTGTAGTGAGGAGTTCAGTCCTTCTTGTAAGGACTAAATTCCTCACTATAAACCATCAACTGGACTGCTGTGTCCTTACACCCGTCTGCTGTATTTCATCGGCTTGAAAACTTCTATATCGACGCTCCATAATTAACTAGATCGATAATTAAGAAATGCGATGGAAGCTCAAGAATTTTACGAACAAGGATTCGACCTCGGTCGCAGGGGGCTTTACGAGGAAGCAGTTGCAGCTTTTACTCAAGCAATAAATCTCAATCCTGACTTTGTAGAAGCTTACATGATTCGTGCTACTGCTCGAAGTGGAACAGGAGATTTACAGGGGGGAATTGAAGATTTTGAGAAAGCTATGGATATCTACAGGGCTAGAGGACAATCGCAAATAGCTGATATGCTTTTAGTCCCCTGGAGTGCGCTGCACAATGAAATTAGGTTTAAGGACTAAAGTCCTTACTACAAACTAAAGTTCACTCACACAAAACAGCCGCGTGATGCCGAATGTGCTCCTCCATAAAACTCGCAATAAAATAATAGCTGTGATCGTAACCTTCCTGCATCCTTAAAATTAGCGGCTGTCCCGCTTTTGCACAAGCTTCCGCGAACACTTCCGGCAACAACTGCCCGTCAGCAAGAAACAAATCAGCAGTGCCGCAGTCAATCAAAATCGGACGATTGTATTGCGCTGCAACAACCAATTCACTAGCATCCCAAGCCCTCCAAATCTCTTTGTCGCCGCCGAGGTAGTTTGCAAAAGCTTTTTGTCCCCAAGGGCAGCGCATTGGCGCGGAAATAGGCGCAAAAGCGGAAACTGAAAGATAGCGATCGCCATTTTTCAAAGCGCAAATTAAAGCCCCGTGTCCGCCCATCGAATGACCGAAAATTCCCTGTTTTTCCGGTATCGCCGGAAAATTTTCGGCGATTAAATTCGGCAATTCATCAACCACATAACTGTACATTCGATAGTGAGAATTCCAAGGTGCGGCTGTCGCATCAACATAAAAACCCGCACCACTTCCTAAATCCCAATCGTCATCTTCGCCAGGAATACCAGTATTGCGCGGGCTTGTGTCGGGCGCAACCAGCATTAAGCCGTATTTTGCCGCAAATTGTTGCGCCCCCGCTTTTGCCATAAAGTTTTCTTCCGTGCAGGTTAAACCTGATAGGAAATATAGGACGGGTACGGGTTGAGATAAAGCTTGCGGCGGCTGATAAACCGCGAATTTCATCTCGCTGTTGCAAGCGGAGGATTGATGGCTGTAAAAGCCGAGTTTGCCGCCGAAACTTTTATATTCTTTGTGCAGTTTTAGGGATTCAGAGAGCATAATTAGGAATTGGGAATTGGGAATTGGGAATTAAGCTTTGTTCTATCTCACATCTTGCACCATTCTCAAGAACAGGCAAGATGCCTGTTCCACAAAGAGTGAATTTTCTTGTGGAACAGGCATCTTGCCTGTTCATAAAAAGCTTATTGAGAATGGTGCAATATCTCCGTTCTATCCGTTACATCCGTTACAAAATCCGTTGCCGAACCTCTTCCTTCACCTTCACAAACTCAAAAAGTCAAAACTGTGCGAATTACTTCGCCTTTGTGCATTAAATCAAAGGCTTCATTGATTTTGTCGATCGGCATTACCCGAGATACCAGACTGTCAATATCAATTTTACCGTCCATGTACCAATCAACAATCTTAGGAACATCAGTTCGGCCTTTTGCCCCCCCAAAAGCCGTGCCTTTCCAAACCCTGCCAGTTACTAGCTGAAACGGGCGGGTGCTAATTTCTTGACCTGCTCCCGCTACCCCGACAATTACGCTCACGCCCCAACCTTTGTGGCAGCATTCCAAAGCTTGACGCATCACATTAATGTTGCCGATACATTCAAAACTGTAATCTGCTCCGCCTTTGGTTAAATCTACTAAATAAGGCACTAAATCGCCTTCGACTTCGCGGGGATTGACAAAGTGAGTCATGCCGAATTTTTCCGCCATCTCTCGCTTGTCGGGATTCAAGTCTACCCCGACAATCATGTTAGCTCCCACCATGCGAGCCGCTTGAATTACATTCAAACCCACGCCGCCCAAACCGAAAACTACCACATTAGAACCGGGTTCTACTTTTGCAGTATTAATGACAGCGCCGATGCCAGTTGTGACGCCGCAGCCGATCAAACAAACTTTATCAAAAGGAGCATCTTCGCGAATTTTTGCTACTGCAATTTCCGGCAATACTGTATAATTAGCAAAGGTAGAAGTTCCCATGTAATGGTAAAGTTTTTGCCCGTCTAGGGAAAACCTACTCGTGCCGTCGGGCATCACTCCCTTGCCTTGAGTCACGCGAATTGCTTGACAGAGATTGGTTTTTTGGCTCAAACAATATTCGCAGTTGCGACATTCGGGAATGTAGAGAGGAATTACCCGATCGCCCACTTTGACACTCGTGACTCCCGGCCCCACTTCTGCCACAATCCCGGCTCCCTCGTGGCCTAAAATAGCCGGAAACAAACCTTCAGGATCGGCACCGGAAAGAGTGTAAGCATCAGTGTGACAAACACCCGTGGCTTTAATTTCCACCAGCACCTCTCCAGCCCTCGACCCATCTAGATCAACCGTTTCAATGCTCAAAGGTTGGCCGGCACTGCGAGCAACGGCTGCTTTTACTTTCATGCTTTCTCCCTGCGATCGATTTGTCAATTAACCAGTCAATATGTATTGTATTACTTAAGGTCAAAATTCAGCAAATCTATGACAAAATTAATTGTAATTACCGGAGTCAGTCGCGGTCTCGGTCTTGCCATGACTGAAAAGTTTATTGAATTGGGACATACAGTTGTGGGATGCGCCCGTTCTTCCGAAGCGGTGGAAAAACTCCAAGAAAAATATAGTGCGCCGCACCATTTTACTTGTTTGGATGTCGCAAACGACGATCGCGTAAAAGCTTGGGCAACAGAAATGCTGGCCAACTACTCGCCCCCTGATTTGCTCATTAACAATGCAGGTGTAACTAATCATCTTGCGCCTCTTTGGAATGTTAGTAACGAAGAATTTTCGCAGGTAATTGATGTTAATATTAAAGGTACGGCTAATATAATTCGTCACTTTGTCCCGGCAATGATTGCTCGAAAAAGCGGCATAATTGTCAACTTTAGTTCTGGTTGGGGAAGGTCAACTTCGCCGGAAGTCGCGCCCTATTGCGCTTCTAAGTGGGCGATAGAAGGACTTACGCGATCGCTCGCTCAAGAATTGCCCGCAGGTATGGCGGCGGTTCCTTTGAATCCGGGGATAATTCACACGGATATGCTGGAAATTTCTTTCGGAGAAGATGCGGCAAGTTACACGTCAGTCAAAGGATGGGTGCAAAAAGCAGTTCCTTTTTTGCTGAAGTTGAAACCTTCAGATAATGGAAAGGCCCTGACCGTTCCTGGATAATACAGCAACCATTGCAGAATTTGCGAACATCTCTCTTTTCTTTTCCTCTGCGCCCTCAGCGCTCTCTGCGGTTCATTAAAAAATTCAAAAATGAAATAAAATTGCTATATTCCCAAATCACAACTCTTTCCCCAAATAGCCACAGTGAACTTGCCGCTAACCTCCCCGTCGCAAACCGAAACCCGCAAAGCAGACCACCTGCGGATCTGCCTCGAAGAAGACGTACAATTTCGCGAAACTACCAGCGGCCTCGAACGCTACCGTTTTGAACACTGCTGTTTGCCAGAACTCGATCGCAGTGAACTCGATTTAACCTCCACATTCCTCGGCAAAAAACTAGCCGTTCCCCTGCTAATTTCCTCCATGACCGGCGGCACAGAATTAGCCCAGACAATCAATTATCGCCTCGCCGATGTCGCTCAAGAATACAAACTCGCAATGGGAGTCGGTTCTCAGCGAATCGTTGTAGAAAAACCTCAACTAGCTCCTACATTTGCCGTGCGCCGCCGCGCTCCCGATATTCTACTATTTGCTAATATCGGAGCCGTTCAACTAAACTACAATTACGGTTTGGAAGAATGCCAAAAAATCATCGATATTCTTGAAGCAGATGCCCTAATTCTGCACCTCAATCCGCTGCAAGAGTGCGTTCAAACGGAAGGTGATACTAATTTTAAAGGACTGCTAGATAAAATTGCTAAATTGTGCGATAAATTACCAGTACCGGTGATTGCTAAAGAAGTCGGTAACGGTATTTCTGGAAAAATGGCACAGAAATTGCTCGCGGCTGGAGTAAGTGCGATCGACATTGCCGGAGCAGGAGGCACTTCTTGGGCGAAAATAGAAGGAGAGCGAGCTAAAGATGGCAAGCAGCGCAGGTTGGGCGCAACCTTTGCCGACTGGGGAATACCGACAGCCGAGTGCATTGTCAGCACCCGCGCCGCAGCGCCGGATGTTCCTCTGATTGCCTCTGGAGGCTTGCAGAATGGGTTGGATGCAGCGAAGGCCCTCGCCCTCGGTGCGGATATCGCGGGACTGGCGCGGCCGTTTCTACAAGCTGCCGCCGCATCGGAATCAGCCGCAGCCCTCCTAGCTGAGGTCTTAATTGCAGAAATCGCCACTGTGATGTTCTGTACGGGCTGCGCTAGCTTGGACGAGTTAAAACATTCTGGGGTTTTGGAAAGGTTAAGATAAAAGTGAGTCAGTTGGCAGTTGGCAGTTGGCAGTTGGCAGTTGTTAGTTGGCATTAGTCAACAGTTAACAGTTAACAGTTAACAGAGGCTTGTAGGGTGCGTCAGTTAGAACACTTACGTTTACAAGGGAAACACTTCTGTACTGACGCACCATACTATCGTCTTTTAAATGCCGAACAGCTTAGTCAACAGTTAACAGTTAACAGTTAACAGTCAACAGTCAACAGTCAAAAGTTAACGATGTCCAATTACCAATTATCTAATGAGAGATTTCCTAAAATATACCTGTGCAAGTTTGCTGGGAACCTTCCTAGGATTGTTGCTGCTGGGCAGCATCGGATTGGGGGGACTGGTACTGCTAATTGCTGTCGCCGCATCGTCGTCTAAAGATTCGGGCCCGCAAGTTAAAGATAAGTCTGTATTGGTATTAGACCTTTCTTTAAATATCACCGACAGCAAACCGAGCCGCAGCACTAGCGCGGCGATTGAAGAAGTGCTTTCGGAAGATTCCGGCGATACAGTGACGCTGCGGACTGTTTTAGACGCGATCGAATCTGCGAAAAAAGACCCGAAAATAGTTGGCATTTATCTCGAAGGTAGCTCGGATTCTAGCAGCAGCGGGTTTGCCAATCTCAAAGAAGTTCGATCGGCCTTGCAGCGTTTCCGAGATGCCAAAAAACCCATTTTTGCTTACCAGATGGACTGGAACGAGCGAGATTATTACCTCGGTTCAGTTGCAAATACAATTGCTGTCAATCCTTACGGCGCTTTGCAACTCAACGGTTTTAGCAGTCAGGCAATGTTTTTGAGCGGTGCTTTGGAAAAATACGGCGTGGGAGTGCAAGTGACTCGCGTCGGCAAATACAAGTCAGCCGTCGAACCGTTTTTGCTCAAAAAAATGAGTCCCGAAAATCGCCAGCAAACTCAAAAATTGCTCGGAGATATGTGGGGAGAATACCTGAAAACTGTCGGCCCGAGCCGCAAAGTGACCGTTCCGCAACTGCAAGCGATTGCAGATAATGGCGGAACTTTGATGGCTGACGAAGCTCTCAAAAGCAAATTAGTTGATAAAGTTGTATACTTTGACGAAATTACGAGCGAACTTAAAAAACTCACAGGAACCGATCGCGAAAACAAATCTTTCAAGCAAATTAGTTTGAAAAACTACGCGAGAGTTGCTGAGGATAAAGACTCAACTCGCGCTGACAAGAAAAATCAGATTGCTGTACTTTACGCCGAGGGAGAGATTGTAGACGGCGAAGGGGGCCCGACTCAAGTAGGAGGCGATCGCATCGCTGAAGAATTGCGGAAAATCCGGGAAGATGACGGCGTAAAAGCAGTGGTTTTGCGCGTCAACAGTCCCGGAGGCAGCGCGACGGCGGCCGAAGTCATCGGGCGCGAAGTGGTGCTGACGGGCAAAAAGAAACCAGTTATCGTTTCGATGGGCAATTTAGCAGCATCCGGCGGCTATTGGATTGCGATGGGTTCCAGCCGCATTTTTGCCGAACCGAATACGATTACCGGTTCTATCGGCGTTTTTGGAATGCTGTTCAACGCCGAAAAGTTGGCTGCTAACAACGGCCTGACTTGGGACGTGGTGAAAACTGCCCGCTTTGCCGATACTAACACGGTTTCCCGCCCGAAAAATCCTCAAGAATTGGCGAATATTCAGAGGATAGTCGATCGCATTTACGATCGATTTATTACTAAAGTCGCCGACTCCCGCAAACTGCCGAAAAACAAGGTACAAGAAATTGCTCAAGGCAGGGTTTGGTCTGGTACGGCCGCGAAACAGTTGGGTTTAGTCGATGAAATTGGCGGCCTTGAAGATGCTGTCAGAGAGGCGGCGAAGCAAGCTAAACTGGGCGAGGATTGGCATTTGGAAGAATATCCAAAACGCCGCAGTTTGGAGGAGCGAATTTTGGAAAGACTTTCAGGCGTTCGCGTTTTGAAACCAGCCGCCAAACTCGACCCGCTAACGGCCGAAGTTAAGAAAATGCAGGATGAATTGGCTGTTCTCAAGTCAATGAACGATCCGCAGGGAGTTTACGTTCGCTTGCCTTTCAATTTGCGGATTGATTAATTAATTGATACCAAATCCGGGCTTTTTAGTTTATTCTTCAGTCCCTGTCTGCTGGGAATTCCTCGGTTAGTCCTGGACGCACACACTTTATCTGTAAAGTGCTCCGCGCGCACCTTACCACTACTTGGGGCGGAGTAGACTATTTTTTGGCCGCAAGTCCTATCGTGGAACAGGCCGTCCAGCCTTTTAAGCGAGAATTTTTTAAGATGTGAGTCTCAACCGCCGATCCCGATCGCTGAAAAACCCGGTTTCTTCAAGAAACCGGGTTTATGAATACCCTAAAAGTCGATCGGCTGGGAATTGGCAATATTTGTTATGCAGCACGCTGAGTTAACAATCCCCAGATGAAAAGTACCACGATCGCACCGATGACTGCAAAAGCTATGCTGGGTAGAGTCAATGCTCCGAAGGAAGCTCCCGCGCTCGTCCCCACGAAGACTTGACCTAAATAACCTCCCACCAGCGCGCCGATAATTCCTAAAACTGTTGTGGCCAGAAAACCGCCGCCTTGAGTTCCCGGATAAATGGCTTTGGCGATCGCACCGGCAATCAGTCCTAAAACGATCCAAGCAATAATTCCCATTTCTCTTTCTCCTGATATCTTTAACTTTTGTGGTGTCTTGTCTTATGTTTTTAGAATAACAACTCCTATCGGGCCCTTACCTCTACCGTAGGGAAGAATCGAAAGTAGTAGGATTTCTGATGAATCGTCCGAGTTTGAGGCTTTTTAATACCTCAAAAGAGTTAACCCACTTTTTCTAGGGAAGAAAGGTACTTATGCTCAAGGCAAAAAGGAAATAGGAGAATCTTTTCTGGGACTTTTTGTGTTTTACTGGTAAAAAAATTACAATATTTCTGTGAAACGAGGAAAGTTTGCGCCCGATGAATCTGACTCTGTGCACGATCGTGAAGAATGAAGAGGCAACACTGTCGCGCACTTTGGACAGCGTTAAGGGTGTTGTTGACGAAATAGTTGTGGTGGATACGGGATCGGGCGATCGCACCCGTGAAATTGCCCGAGAATCCGGGGCGAGGGTTTATCACTTTGAATGGTGCGACGACTTCGCAGCGGCGCGCAACGAGTGTCTGAAGCACGCCCAGGGCGACTGGATTTTGGTATTGGATGCCGATGAGGTGTTGGTACCGGAGATTGTACATCAAATTAAGCAGGCTATTGGGAGCGATCGGCTGCTGCTAATCAATCTCATCCGCCAAGAAATCGGTGCCTCTCAATCTCCCTATTCCCTAGTGTCGCGCTTGTTTCGCAATCGCCCCGACATCCGCTTTTCTCGCCCTTACCACGCAATGGTAGACGACAGCGTGGCTGAGATTTTGCACAGGGAACCAAAATGGAAAATAGCTTCTCTCCCCGATGTGGCGATTTTGCACTCGGGTTATCACAAAGATGCGATCGCCGCCAAAGGTAAATTCCAAAAAGCTCAAGCTGCGATGGAACGCTATATCGCTTATTATCCAAACGATGCTTATGCTTGTAGCAAATTAGGCGCTTTGTACGTAGAAAGCGGGGAACTCGGGCGGGGAATTAATTTATTAACCAAAGGCTTGACTGCTGCGGCAATTGATGATTCTATTGTTTACGAACTCAATTATCATTTGGGAATTGCTTACCGCCAGCAGCAGCAGTTTGTCAAAGCCAAAGAACACTATCAAGCGGCAATTAATACAGATGTTTTCCCTGCACTCAAGTTAGGCGCTTACAATAATTTGGGCAATTTGTTCAAAGATGAAGGAGATTTGAAATCTGCTGAAAAAGCTTACAAAGCAGCCTTAAAAATTGACCCCAATTTTGCAGCAGGTCACTACAATTTGGGACTGACGCTGAAGGCAGCCGGAAATTTAGCAGATGCGATCGCCTATTACCGACAAGCGATTAAAATCGATCCAGAACACGCCGAAGCTCATCAAAACTTGGCAGTAGCGCTGCTGAAAATTGGCAAAATGCCAGAGAGTTTAGCAGAATTCAAAAGAGCGATCGCCCTTCACGAACAGCGCCGCCCCTTTGAAGCAGAACGCCTGCGCCGGGGACTGCAAGAAATGGGGTTGATGTAAACTTGCATATCTACTTGGTCGTTACCTAGTAATTTGTAGGGGCAATCCCCGATGGTTGCCCCTCAATGCCCAAGGGTAGGCACTCTTGGCACTACCCTACAAATTCTGAAAATTACCAGCAAAATCAAGCAATTATCTCTACTTTGCCGCTATCCAAATCGTAGCGGCCCCCAACAACTTTAAGCTTGCCCGCTTTGACTGCTTCAGCTAAAATAGGCGACGAGGATTGTAACTTATTTACATTGATTTTCACATTAGCTCTGACTGCGTTATCCCACGCATCGCCTTGGACACCTTTTGTGGTATCAACTGCGGGTTTAATCGCCGCCACCAAAGTGCTAATGTGACCCGGCACAGCTTTGCCATCTAAAGCTGCTTTAACAGCACCGCAGCGTTCGTGACCCAGAATTACTAATAGCGGCACGCCTAATTCTACTGCGGCATATTCCATATTCCCGAGCACCACATCGTCGAGAAAATTTCCAGCTACTCGGATATCAAATAAATCCCCCAATCCTTGGTCGAAAATAATTTCGGGAGCAACCCGCGAATCAGAACAAGCCAGGATGGTTGCAAACGGATGTTGACCCTGTGCTACTTCTACAATTCGCGATCGGGCTTGGTCGGGAAATGTCCGTTTTTGCTCGAGGTAGCGTTGATTCCCCTCCATCAATTTCTTGAGAGCACCGTCGGGAGTAAGGTCAGAAATTGCCTCTGCCTTTGCGACTTGGGCTTGCAAAAGCGCAGGTGCAAAGCTTGCCGCCACCATCCCTGCACTAGCCCTCAACATTAAATTGCGTCGCGAAATCATGCCTGTTCTTTCGCTTTTAGTCATTGCTTGCAACTCGGTTCAATTGTTTGTATTTTTTAGCATAAGATATACCGCAAGCTCAGCCAGACTTCTTTAATTTTTCTTTACAAGCAGCTCCGGCAAAATTTAAATTTTCAAAAAGTTGCCCATTTTTATTTCATAAAGCTAACTGCGGTCATCCTTCTGACCGCAGAGGATGCTAGAATGTATCTAAAACGACAATTATTTCTCAATAAATCGAAATGTCTTACGTCGCCAGCATTCATATCTATCCAGTCAAGTCCCTTGACGGCTTAGCTGTCAGTCAAGCAACTATTCTGACCAGCGGAGCTCTAGAAGGCGATCGCTCCTTGGCAATCTGCGATGAAGCAGGAGAATTTGTTAACACTAAGCATAACAGCGGAGTCCCTTTTCTGCGCTTATCATTTGACACCAAAAATAGAATTGCCGGCCTGAAAATTCAAGACACCGAAGAAGAATTTTTTTTTCATGTAGATAGAGAACGCCTGCGAATAGAATCTTGGTTGAGCAACTACTTCGGTTTCCCCGTCAAGTTAATTGAAAACTTGCTGACAGGCTTTCCCGACAATGCCGCTGCACCGGGGCCAAGCATTATCAGTACCGAAACAATTGCCGAAGTTGCATCTTGGTTTCCGAGAGTTTGCGTTAACGAGATGCGCCATCGCTTGCGAGCTAATATTGAAATAGGAGATGTACCGGCTTTTTGGGAAGACAAGCTTTTCCCAGAAGCCGATGAAGTTGTCAGGTTTAAAATAGGGACAGTAATATTTGAAGGTATTAATCCCGGTCAGCCCTGTATCCTATCTACGCGAAATTATGCGGCGAAAGAAGCTTATTCCAATTTTCAAAATGTACTAACAGCCAAGCAGAAGGAAATCAGACCAGACTTGGTAAAAAAATGGCATTTAAATCACTTGAGTCGGCTGATAGTTAACACGCGAGTGCCACCTCAAGCAGCAGGAAAAATAGTACACATAGGAGATCGAGTTGAAATTCTCGGTGTCAGCAAATCCCTATTTAATACCATTCATGATTAGTTGTAGGACAGGAGTCTTATCAAGCCGGCGGCAACTCCAAAGCAAGCTGACCCAACACACCCGTTCTAAAATCGTTTAACATTTGCCGCGCCGTTCGTTCCACATCTCCTTTATACCTGTCTTTTGCTACCTCGTGCAAATAATCTTCACCATTACTAGATGCTGCATCTAATTTATACCTGGATTTAAAACCAGATACTGATATCAAGGTGTCATCGGCCGCCTCAAGCCCGCGGAGCAAATCTACCATAGCCGCAGCTACTACCTGATTGTCGTAAGCTGCTTCGCCAATATCTTCGCAAATAGCTAATTTTATGGCATTTTCTTGATCGTTAATTCGCGTGGGAATCACTCCGGGGGCGTCTAATAACTCAATTTCGTCAGAAATCCGAATCCATCGAAGCGATTTAGTTACTCCAGCTCTGCGGGCACTGTCTACCACTCTCCGCCCTAACAGCCGATTAATTAAAGCAGATTTTCCGACATTTGGAAAGCCCATTACCACCGCCCGGACTGGACGGGGCAGCATACCTCGATTGAACCTTCTTTTATTTAGCTGCACCCCAGCATTCTGCACGGCATCCGCCACAGCGTCTACTCCTTGACCGTGCTCGGCATTGGTAAAATACGCAGTTTCCCCCTGTGATTCAAACCATGTTTCCCACGCCTCGCGCGATCGAGCTGTAATCATGTCCATGCGGTTGACGACCAATACTCGCGGCTTGTCGCCCACCCAGGTCGGCATTTGGGGGTGGTAAGTAGCCAGTGGAATGCGGGCATCTCGGACTTCGAGCACCACATCTACCCGCTTTAGCTGTTCTTTTAATGCCCGTTCAGCTTTGGCAATGTGACCGGGATACCAGTGAATTTTCATTAGTTAGTTGACTGTTGACTGTTGACTGTTGACTGTTGGCAGTTGACTGTTGACTGTTGACTGTAGGCAGTTGGTTAGTTGTTAATGGTCAGTTGTTAGTTGTTAGTTGTTAATGGTCAGTTGTTAGTTGTTAGTTGTTAATGGTCAGTTGTTAATGGTCAGTAATTTAATGACAACCGTCAACGGTCAACTGCCCACTGCCCACTGCCAACTGCCCACTGCCCACTGCCAACTGCCCACTGCCAACAGTCAACTGCCAACAGTCAACAGTCAACAGTCAACTGACAACTGACAACTGCCAACTGACTAAGGCACAATCAAAACTGCACAAGGAGACAGATTGATCACCCGATTGGTAACGCTGTCAGACGCCCCATCATCGGTTAAACCCATCCCCCGACAGCCCATTACAATCAAATCGGCCCCAATTTCGTCAGCCACATCACAAATCGTGAAAGCCGGTTTGCCTTCTCGCTCAATGATTTCAGCTTCGATTCCCTCCTGGGAAAACATCGATTGGGCCTCAGACAGCAGTTTGGCGACTGCTTCCGGGGAACTCATCACCTCTCGCGGCGGGGAGTCGGACTCCTCGGCTGGGGGTTCGACTACCGACAGAATAACTAAACGAGAGGCGTAGGTTTTCACGATATTGACCACCTTTTCGGCAGCTTCGCGGGCTTCTCGGCTTTGATCGACAGGAAATAAGACAGTCTTGAACATAGTGCGCATCTCCCGGACGCGGACTCCGATAAAATGTTTACGTTGAGCCAATCAGTGCCGTTTGTTTCATCTTCCGTTTTTTGTACGGACGCGGTTGAATGCGTCCGAGGCCCCAAGTGCAAGTGACCAGTGCCGCCATTTCAACGGAATTCGACAAGAACACACATATTAGGAGGTTAATCCTGTGACCAAAAAAACTGTAGCAAATTTATCGGCATCGGACTTATCGGGCAAACGGGTACTGGTGCGGGCGGACTTTAACGTGCCGCTCGACAACGGCAATATCACCGATGATACTCGCATCCGGGCTGCTCTGCCGACAATTCAAGATTTAGCGTCCAAAGGTGCTAAGGTCATTTTGTGCAGCCACTTCGGCCGTCCCAAGGGTGTGACTGAGAAGTTGCGCTTGACGCCGGTTGCTAAGCGGCTGTCAGAATTGTTGGGGAAAGAAGTCAAAAAGACTGACGACTGCATCGGTGATGAAGTCGCTGCTACAGTCGCCGCGATGCAAGATGGCGATGTGCTGTTGCTGGAAAATGTCCGCTTCTACCCAGAGGAGGAGGCAAACGACCCAGAATTTGCTAAGAAGTTAGCTTCTGTGGCCGATTTGTATGTCAATGATGCTTTTGGTACGGCTCACCGGGCTCACGCTTCTACTGAGGGCGTTACTAAGTATCTGAGTCCTTCTGTGGCTGGGTTTTTGATGGAGAAGGAACTGCAATATCTCGGCAGTGCGATCGACAATCCCCAGCGTCCTTTAGCTGCTATTATCGGCGGTTCTAAGGTTTCTAGCAAGATTGGAGTAATTGAAAAACTGCTCGAAAAGTGCGACAAATTGCTGCTGGGAGGCGGCATGGTTTTCACGTTCTACAAAGCTCGCGGTTTGAACGTTGGCAAGTCTTTGGTGGAAGATGACAAGCTGGAATTGGCTAAATCTTTGGAAGCTAAGGCGAAGGAACGGGGAGTTACTTTTCTGTTACCTACTGATGTGGTAGTTGCTGACAAGTTTGCTGCGGATGCCAACACTCAAATTGTCTCCGTTGAGAACATTCCTGACGGTTGGATGGGTTTGGATATCGGCCCAGATTCTGTGAAAACTTTTCAAGATGCTTTGGCTGATTGCAAAACAGTCATCTGGAACGGGCCGATGGGCGTATTTGAGATGGAGAAGTTTGCTGCTGGAACTGAAGGTATTGCTCATTCTTTGGCTGGACTTACTAAAACTGGTACTACCACAATTATCGGTGGGGGTGACTCGGTGGCGGCTGTGGAACAGTTGAATTTAGGCGAACAAATGAGCCACATTTCTACTGGTGGCGGTGCTAGTTTGGAACTGCTCGAAGGTAAGGAATTGCCAGGTGTTGCTGCTTTAGATGAAGCTTAATTAAGTAGTAGGGACACGGCAAGGCCGTGTCCCTACGGGGATTTATAGATGGCGCGGTGTACTTCACAAACATGGAATCTGCTGTAAGTGAATAAGTTTTTTGGGGATTTACCGCAGAGGGCGCAGAGAACGCAGAGCAAGAGAAAAGAAAGAAGTAAATGGGTTTAAAGTCTACAGTTTGCTAGTATAATTAATCCGAAGTAGCAGTGAGGTTTGTTTGTGAAACTTAAAATCTTGGCAACTGTAACGGCAAGTTTAGCTTTGTTTTGGCTTGCAGCTCCCGTTAAAGCTCAAAATCCAGATCATGTCAGGCAATTGCTGGAAAGTAATGAATGCGAAGGCTGTGACTTGAGAAATGCTGATTTATTCAAGGCTAGCTTGTCCAGAGCAAATTTAAGAGGAGCCGATTTAAGCGGAGCAAATCTCTATGAAGCTAATTTGTTAGAAGCGGATTTAAGTGATGCTAATTTGTCTAATGTTAATTTAGTCAATGCCGAGTTGTACGGTGCTGACTTGGAGGGTGCTAATCTGCGGAATGCGGATTTGTCTAATGCTTTTTTGGGGCGAGCGAATCTGAGGAGTGCTGATTTGCGCGGTGCTAAACTTTTTAATGCGAATCTGGGTGAAGCTTATCTGTTACAAGCTAATTTGTCGAATGCCGATTTGAGGCGATCGCTGCTTTTTAGAGTTAATTTAAACCGTGCGAATTTAAGCGGAGCGGATATGTCTTTCGCGGATGTGCGCGATACTAATTTGCAGAATGCTATTTTGTCAAATACTCGGCTTCCTAGGGCTCAATTGAGCGGTACAAATATCGATGCGGCTAATAATGTGCGCCAGGCTGATTTGGAACGTGCCAACTTGCGGGGTACGAATTTGGGGCCGGGGGTTTGTGTGATAACTAATTTTCCTTATTGTGTTTTGAATTTGGAATAATCGGCCTGCTGAGTGCGTCAGCCGCGATTAATTTGGCAGCTACGGGAGTTTTTGACTGGCTGCCGCGCCCTAGGTTTATATCATGTCCGCCTAAATGCCAGTCATTGCAAAGTTTACGACAGCAGACGCAAGCAATCTTAAGCCCCTGGGATTGCTTGACTTCGCTTCGTTCCGTTCTCTTGGGACATATCGTAAGTAATTTGCCGGACATGATATCAGAGCTGAGCTAAGTTTGCGGTGGTTTGTATCCCTTTTCTAGGGCAAATCTCACAAGCTGGGCTCGATTTTCTAGCTGTAATTTGCTGAAAATGCTGCCTAAATGAGCTTGCACAGTCCGGGGGCTAATAAACAGCCGATCGCTAATTTGTTTGTTAGTATAACCCTGAATAACTTCCCAAAAAACTCTTTCCTCGGCTGGTGTTAAGGGTAAAGGTGCAGGTGCTGGCAATAGTGCTACCACTTTTGGCTCCACCGCCCTAGCGGTAGAAGTTTGCAGCAGTCGGACAATCTCGGCGTGAATGCGGTGAGAGCGCTCTAACTGCGCCTTCACTTTAGCTAAGATTTCTTCAGACTGAAAAGGTTTTACCAGATAATCGTCAGCGCCGATCGAGTGACCTTCAACTTTTGACTCAATCTCGCCTTGACCTGACAAAAATATAAACGGCACCAACTGTCCCAAACGTGTAGTTCGCAACCGGCGGCAAAACTCAAACCCGTCCATTTCCGGCATCATGACATCTGAAATTACCAAATCTGGGGGGGCATTCTCAAAAATCAAGAGCGCCTCAACGCCAGAATTAGCACATTCAACCCAGTATCCTTGGCTTTCGAGGTACATTGCCAAGACTGTTTGACTGTCTGCTTCGTCGTCCACTACTAATATTTTTTCCATGACAGGCTTGCACCAATTCCAGTTGACAGTTCTTGAAACTGCGGCTCCCAAAATAGGAACTTCAATGAGTTTACCTGCTGCAACTTGATAAAGGAGCGCAATTTCAAGACGCCACGATTCCTCAAATAGTCCTATTACGGGCGCCGATCGCCTAAAATGGGAAGAAGTAGACGAATATTGGGGAAAATCTCCTTCTTTGATTCGCTAATTCTTAAAAAGCTACAACTTTTTAGGAGGGGTCGTCAGCTTTTTCGCATACTAAAATAGAAGGTAAAAGAAATAATTTTGCTTTATTATACAGAAATCCTGGTGACAATTACACTATTCCTAGACCCGACATAGAAAGGTTTTTAGATTTTTCGGGTTCGGACACAGGTACAAATGGGATAACGCGAGCAGGTACTGCTGCTAGGGGCTGCGCCAACAAACGCTGGTCGGCAACCAACATACTTTCAAGTATCGGTGCGGGTTGGGGGCGGCTGAACAGATACCCCTGCATGATATCGCACTGGTGCTGTTTCAAAAAATCTAATTCTGCTTCTGTTTCCACTCCCTCAGCAATTACTGTCATATTCAAACTGTGACCCAGTAAAATTACTGCTGTAGTAATAGCAGCATTTTGAGTATCTTCGTTGGCATTGCGGACGAAAATTCGATCGATTTTTAAACTGTCAAAAGCAAATTGCTTGAGATATCCTAAAGTAGCATAACCGGTGCCGAAGTCGTCAATGGCAATCCGAATTCCTAGAGCTTTAAGTTGGTTTAAAGTAGCGCCTGCGACTGTCGCATTTTCTACCAAAGCGCTTTCGGTCATTTCTAATTCTAAATTAGCAGGCTCTAAGCCTGTAGTTTCCAATATTTGCACGATTCGCGCCTTAAGTTCCGGGTCGGACAACTGCCTCGCCGACAAATTTACTGATATCGTAAACGGCGAAAACCCCGCTGCCAGCCAAGTAGCGGCTTGAGCGCAAGCTGAAAGCAGTACCCACTCGCCAATCTGAATAATTAAACCTGTTTCTTCTGCTAAGGGAATAAATTCGCAGGGAGAAATTATTCCTCGTTCGGGATTTTGCCAGCGCACTAAAGCTTCGGCGCCGATAACTTGGCCGGTAGCAATATTCACCTGCGGCTGATAGTATACCTGAAACTCACCTTGTGCCAAAGCGTGGCGCAGCAAAGCTTCGAGAGCAAACTTTTCAGGAGAGAGAGTCGTAACCTTGGTCGAGTCGTTAACTAAATCTTTGAGTCTGGCTTCTGCTTGGTGAAGCGCGAGTGTCAGCGGTTGAGTAATAGTTTGGCGTTTCGAGACGCGAGAAGCAATGGCTCCCAGCAATTCAGCCTTGGTAAACGGCTTTGTCAGGTAATCGTCGGCTCCCAATTCCATCCCCCGACGAAAATCGGTTTTGTCACTTTGAGCCGTGAGGAAAATAAATGGAATTGTTGCAGCTAGGGAGTTTTGCCGCAGCGTCCGCAACACGTCATAACCGTCGAGTTCCGGCATCTGCACGTCGCACAAAATTAAATCTGGGATCTCCGAAAGTGCCATCTGCACCCCAAATCGACCGTTTTCTGCCACAATGACCCGGTAGCTGTGAGATTCCAGAAGTTGCAGAAGAGTTTCCCGGATTAATTCGTCGTCCTCAATTACTAAAATTTTGAGCATGATACTTGGATAACAGATGGCACTATATATCAGAACCTGACTAACTCTAGCATACTCAAACTAGCGAATTACTGATTCGGCCAATTAGCCAATAAACCATTAGCCAAATGGCTGAATATTTTCCGTCGGTTCTTAAGTAACAATAAAAGAACTGGCACAATAGGGAAGAGTTCGATCTCTTTCAAAAGCAGAAAAATGCAGCGCCAGACTCGTTTAATAAATTTTTATTACAAAATTTTATTCGTTTGTCATAAAAAATATAATGTCCGGTTAATTGCCCACAATTAGCCCGTGTTTGTAGTGAGGAGTTTAGTCCTCTCTCGATGGATGAATCAGGATGCTGTGTCCTGACGGAGAAGTTAATTATGGTTGTATAACCGGACATCATATTATGCACTGCTTTAATTCACAGGGCCAGTGGAATTCGCGCAAAACTTGTCGTCTACAATTGCAGAATTGATACTGACAGCCTGCATTGATGATGACGGAATGATGAGGTCTTGCGGAACGACAACTGTCTTTTTACAAACAAGCTCGCTGCTGCCTACAGAGGCAAAGTTCCAAGCATAAAATTCGGGATTGCTGACTGTCGCATTGGCGGGATGTAAACCTAGTGCAGTCACCAATACGAATCCCAAAGTTACTAAAGCTACGATCGCGAATCTCAGCATATTCTTTTTTTGAACCGGAAAATTTACCCGATCGGTATTACCTTATTATTGCCTGGGTCGATCTAGAGCGTCAATAGCAGTTATTCCGCCGTCAGATTCAACTCGTAAGCGATCGGCTCGGATGCCTGAGAAACGACCACGAATTCATAATAACCAGCATCATCCAGCAATCCAGACCAACTAAGCCCCTCTGCGTCTTCCAGCAAAGCTCGCGCGCCCTTGGTCCGCCCCGGAGAATAAATTGACAGCAGAGTAGATTTGGGCGGTGCTTGCAAATTCACGCGCAAAGTTTGATTTTGAGCGAACCGGGCAATGTAAGCTTTCCCTTCTCCGGGTTTGAGATTGCCTGTGAGGGTTTTGCTGTTCGATCGGCGGTCAAATTCAACGCTTTCGACAGTGGCTCCAGCTTGCAAAGATGTGAGGGCGTCGGCGGTAATTGCTTGCCAAATTTGTCCGATCGGCAAACCGATGAGATTGCGATCGCGCGGCTGTTGTGGAAACCAATAAAAGAACTTAGCATCAGCCAAATCGTACAGAGCCCGACTGCTCAAATTCAGCTTGTTAACCTCAGTTTTCCAGCGATCGATATCGGCGGTGTCGTAAGTGCCCAACCGCGCTCTAGCGTCGCTGCTGAGGTTTTCCAGCTTGTCGAGCAACTCGTCGCCGATTTTCTGCCACCTTTCGCGCCACTGGCGATCGTCTGAGCCTTCTTTTAACAATCGTCCGCCCAATTCCGGGTATTTGGCATAAAAAGTCTCGTCCACAAGATTGACGTAACCGTTATAGAATCGATCGTCAATTTTGAGCTTGACAAAGCGATCTTGCAAAGCATCTTCTTGCTGCTGCTTCGGGCTGGAAGGCTGGGGAACTTTCTGCACTTTTGATTGCAGATTTAACAAAAAATTGCCCGCAAACCAGCCAACTCCCCCCATACTTGAGAGCACCGCCACCACAAACAAAACCATTTTCCAAGCAGGCATCTTTTGCTGATTGCCAATAGCAGCTCGCACCGGAGTTCCCGGCAGTTTTGGCGCGGGGGCGGGCACGGGTATAGGCGAGTGCTCCGGTGGCTGCGTGGGTTCAAAATCCGGGGCTGGTGGCAAAGGCGGCTGTAAAGGCGGATTGCCGGAGAGAGCGAGCATTACCTCGCGAGCCGAGGAGTAACGCTGGCTCGGCTGTTGAGCAAGCATTTTATCCAGCACCAGGGACAAATTCGGAGACAGAGAACATTCCGCCCGCCAGTTCCAATTCAGGGTATGGCTGTCGAGCAACTGATGCGGTTCCTTCCCCGTCAGCAACACTAAAACCGTCGCCGCCAGAGCGTACAAATCGCTGTGGGGATAGACGATGCCCATTTGCATCTGTTCGAGGGGAGCATAGCCGAGCTTGCCGATGCGAGTCGCGGGGGCGGGAGTGCCGTTAGCCTCAGCAGCGAACAGAGACTCTACGGTGGCGGCGACTTGTTTTACTCCGCCGAAGTCGATCAGCACCGGCATCCCGTCAGACAGCCGCAGAATCAGGTTGTCCGGGGAGATGTCGCGGTGAATCACTCCCAAAGAGTGAATGTATTCGAGCACGGGCAAAATCTGGATCAGCAGTTGATTGATTTCTGCCTCGATGAACCGCAAACCCTGACGTTTGCGGGCGTCCAGCAGGAAGCGGTAGGTTTGGCCCGGAACGTAGTCTTGGACGAGAAATAGGTAGCCTCGATCGATAATACTGACTCGAAACAGTTCGCGGAAGCGCGGGATTTGATTGTGTTGCAGTTTGTAGAGCACTCCCGCTTCCCGCTCAAACAGTTCCTCGGATTTTTGTAAAGCGTAACTTCCGTGTACTTGGGGCGCAAATTCTTTTAAAACGCAGGGTTCGTTAAATCGGTGGGCATCTTCAGCGAGGTAGGTGCGCCCGAAGCCTCCGTGTCCCAATTCGCGGACGATGCGGTAGTGATTGTTGAGAGTTATGCCGGGGTAGATGGGATTGTTCATGGGAACTTGCTGCGTCGGATTTTCACGCTTGACTGAGACTGGGAGTTTTGGGCGATCGCTGAATTAATCTTGCCATAGTGTGTCAGTGTTGATTAGTCGATCGGCAGCTTGCCTATCCCCTGTGGTTATTGTTAAAAAAGCGGTTTCGTGGTATTCAAGTTTATCCACTGCGCCATCTTTTCGATTCTATCGACCTCAAAGTGTGTTCAAATTTTTAGTGTCCAGCCCAATGTGCGATCGGGTCGCGCCGCGCTACTAACTGAATCTTGAGCGATCGAGGTGCAAAATACGCATTTTAAGGAGCAAATCATGCAGCCAGAACAGCGTCAGCGAGCAATTGGGGCGTTTGAAGAGTTTTTGAGGGCGCCGCTTGAGGAACGATTGCAACACCAGCAGAATCGAGTTGCCGAATGCGGGGCGATCGCGCTTTTCCAAAAAGTCGCGGCCACAGTACCAGCTTACCAGACTTTCCTAGCTGCACTCAACATCAATCCCGCCTCAATTCAAACCTTTGAAGACTTCCAAAAATTGCCGCTAATTACCAAAGAGAATTATTTACGCTGTCACCCGCTACCTCAGTTGTGCTACCAGGGCAAATTAGAAACTTGCGATTTCATTCCTGTTTCATCGGGTTCGACAGGAAACCCGACATTTTGGCCGCGTTTTATCAGCGACGAGTTGCAAATAGCCGCTCGTTTTGAACAAATATTTCACGACAGTTTTTCCGCCGATACTCGCTCAACTTTAGCTGTGATTTGCTTTGCTTTGGGGACTTGGGTAGGCGGAATGTACACTGCGAATTGCTGCCGCTATCTAGCGAGTAAGGGTTATCCCGTTACAGTTGTAACGCCTGGGAATAATAAGGCTGAAATATTTCGAGTTGTGCAGGAACTTGGGGAGCATTTCGAGCAAGTAGTATTGTTGGGATATCCGCCGTTTATCAAAGATGTGATTGATAGCGGAATTGCTGGGGGTGTGGAGTGGCAAAAATATCGAATTAAGATGGTGTTTGCGGGGGAAGTGTTTAGCGAAGAATGGCGGAGTTTGGTGAGCGATCGTACTAATTCTGACAATCTATATTACAACTCTGCGAGCCTTTACGGTACTGCGGATGCCGGCGTTTTGGCCAACGAGACACCGCTGAGTATTTGCATCCGCCGCTTTTTAGCAAACAATCCCGAAGCAGCACGCAATTTATTCGGGGAATCGCGGTTGCCAACGCTGATGCAGTACGATCCGAAAAGCCGCTTTTTTGAAGTGAATAATGACGGCACGCTGTTATTTTCTGGCGACAACGGCATCCCGCTAATACGCTATCACATCTCTGATAACGGCGGTTTAATTTGTTACGAAGCAATGCTCAATTTTTTGGCTGAATGGGGATTTAACCCTGTGGCACGTTTGCAGCAAGCAGCAGCTATGAAAGTTTCTGATTTCCCCAGAGGAATTCGCTGCTTGCCATTTGTCTATGTATTCGGGCGATCCTCTTCGAGGGCTTCGCTAACGCACTTTACCGTTTCCTACTTCGGTGCTAACATTTACCCGGAAAATGTCACCGTAGGTTTAGAAGTTCCGATTATTCGGGAATGGGTGACGGGAAAATTTGTGCTGCAAGTCAAGGAAGATGCGGATCAAAATCGGTTTTTATCTGTTGTTGTGGAATTAGCAGCGGGGGTGGAGGGCGACGAGGAGATGAAGCAGGCGATCGCATCTTCAATTCTCGCGCAATTGCGGCGGCTAAACAGCGAATTTGCTAATTACGTTCCGCCCGAATATCAGTTACCTGTCGTGACATTAACTGCGACGGGCGATGCGGAGTATTTTCCGATTGGGGTGAAGCACCGATACACGCGGCAATAAGTAGTTTGAATTGATGAGCTATCAGTTTTAAAAAGTCTTGTGTTATTCTATAATTAGGGTGAGATTTGATGGTTCAGCATAGAATATGCCAGCAAAAGACATCTACCACAATACTGTCATAACAGCGCTAGAAAAAGACGGCTGGACGATAACAAACGATCCGCTACCCTTAGAAATTGGCGGTCGTTCCCTATCCGTCGATTTGGGTGCAGAAAAACTATTTGCTGCCGAAAAGCAAGGTCGCAAAATTGCTGTAGAAGTGAAAAGTTTTCTAGCAGCTTCTCCGGTGCATGACTTAGAAGAAGCTCTGGGACAGTATATTGTCTATGAAGATATTCTAGAGTTTTCAGAACCAGAACGGAATATATATTTGGCTGTTCGGGAAGAAGTTTATCTAGATATTTTCTCTGAGCCAATTGGGCAACTTTTGTTACGCAAAAAAAGACTCAAACTAATTGTTTTTGATTCATCAAAGGAGATAATTGTAAGATGGATAGACTAGATGAATATCGCCAATTTATTCACAATGTTTTAGATAGTTATGCCAGGATTCCTAACAGTTACGGACAAGTTAAAAACAGCGTTATTGTCGATCGCGAACAAAACAATTTTTTACTGATGCACGAAGGCTGGCAAGGGCCTCAAAGAATTCACGATTGTATCGTTCATGTGGAAATTATCGACGGCAAAATCTGGATTCAACAAGATGGTATAGAAACGGGAATTACCCCAGAACTTGTAGAATTAGGAGTGCCTAAAGACAAGATAGTTTTAGGGTTTCATCCGTATCACGTTCGGCAGCATACGGGATATGCGATCGCCTAAACCAGCTTACAATACAGGAAACTTGAATAAAAAGGACGATCGCTAAATTGTATCGGGGTCAACATTTAATTCTCGCAGTTTCGCGGCCAGGCGATCGGCTCGTTGAGCTTCTTGTCCGGCTCGTTGAGCTTCTTGTCCGGCTCGTTGAGTCTCCCTTTCTGCAACCTCTTCAGAAGTAGGGACAAGTTCTCCTTCTGCTGTAAAGAAACGCAATTTTCCCCCACAAATTCCGAGACTCAAATCGAGCTGTTGACTCCGCAGATGCCCGGATTCGTTCGGTGCGATGGCTTCATATTCCCCGTCAACTAAATGAAACCCAGCTAATTCTAAAGTTTCGGGATCAAACCAAAAGTAGTCGTGAGTGCGAAAAGTATCTTGATAGAGTTGTTTTTTAAAGTTTTTGTCTGTATCCGCTGTTTTGGGAGACAGGATTTCAACGATGATATTGGGGTACTTTCCCTCTTCATCCCAAACTACCCAGCTTTTCCGAGTTTTGCGTTCAGTTCCGAGTACCACAAAAAAGTCAGGGCCTCGGAAGTCTTTCGATTTGAGTTGCTTGGGACTGTAATAAATGGTGAGGTTTCCAGCAGCATAGAAATCATTTCTATCTCGCCACAGCCATTCTAGACAGTTGAGGAGTAGGATTATTTGTCGGAGATGCAGTTCTGTTTCCACGGGAGGTTCGTCACTGTATAAATCGCCAGGAGGAAAGATAAAGTTTTCCGGTATCTCTTGTTCTAGTATCTCTTGGGTAGTAGCTAATTCTGCGGTTGCGGACATGGCTGCTTGGTGAGGAGTAAGAGGTTGTGTGTCTATTTTAGCAAGGTTTTCATATCTCGGCCGAGGACTATTCTGAAAGCCCGATCGCGCTTTTTGCATAAAAACGCGATCGAACACCAAAAAATTAGTTTTTAACTATTAGCAAGTACCCCTTTATTTGCCGTCAGTTGCTCTGAGAGCCGCCAGAATTTCCGGTCGTTTCATGCGCGCGTAGCCCCGCACTTTCCGGTCTTTGCCGATCGCCTTCAATCGTCTCAGCGAAAGAGTTTCGTAGTCTTCCTCTGGGGACGGAAACGGCAACTCCAACTGCAACTGCGGTAGCTGAGGTTTCTGCTGTGCCTTCGACTGCTTCTTCGGCTGCGTTTTTGACTGCTTCTTCGGCTCTGCCTCTGGCTGTATTTCTGAGTGACTTGCTGCGGCTCCCAGTTGGCGGCGGAGCGTTTCGATTTGATTTTTTAGGTCATTTTCTACGTCTTCAATGGCGTCGGAAACAAACTTATTAATTGTTTGGACTGTGCGTTCTAATTTTTTTGACAGCAGTTTTTCCAGTTCATCCAACTGTCTCAACGCACCTTCAAGATTCATCTCAGAAATAACCGCAGATGTCGGAGGACTATTGCTGCCAGATTGTTCAACTTTTTTAGCCAATGTATCTACCTTTTCATGATTTTTTTTTTCAACTTGTTCGAGCAAACGCTTAATCTGTTCTATTTGGTCGCGATCAAAGTTCTGCTCAGTTAGAGCTTTTACTTGCTTTTTTAGCAAGTCTTCATTTTTTTTAACAGATTGTTCTATTTGCTTTGTTAGACTCTCTACCTTTTTTTGAAATGATAGCTCAAATTGTTGCAGTATAGTCTCAATTTGTGCAGTCCTCTGAGTCGGTTGCGGAGCTAAATGTTCCATTTCTGCTCGAGCAGCAGCTACCTCCTCGTCGGTCATTTCAAAAACCCAAGCCCACATTTGCTCGATGCCGAGTTCTTTAGCAACAATACACCAATCAGCGCCGCAGACAACTTCATATTCTTCTTCGTTGCTGTAAGCTTCTGTGCGGCGTACAATTAAAGGAATCAAGTTGCTGCCTTGCTCGATGAGACTTCTCCTGAGAGCTTCGCGGCGTTCGCGGGGAATTTCGCCCCGCTGAGGCTCTGGTACTGCAATTTGGGAAGTGTAAATCTGACTGTGACTAATTGGCTTAATCCGCAAATATTCAACTATTCGGTTTTGATCGGACGATCGATCCATCTTGTTACAAGTCCCCTTTTGTCATTAAAATCTCGTGTTTGGGTATTTATGTATGTTTGCACTTTACAGCCTGCGTTTTAAGGGATGCAGGACTAACCCAAGAACTCTAATTGTAGGGTGCGAGACAAACACCTTACCCAGACCGTGGTAATTTAAAGGGTTTCTTGGGTTGAGTCTTCCCAGTCTGCGATCGAACTCGGTTATCTGGCGGAGATATGGCGTTGCTGCTGTACCTGTGCGGCTGGCTGTGCGGTGACAGCCCGGGCGGCAAAAGTTACTGCAATTCCTAAAAAAAGCGGCTGTGATGAGTTTAACTGCCTGCGGGACACCAATGATCCACTGCTTTACTCATCTTTACTTTTTTTGGCGTCAGGGCGATCGGGCTGGCGTTGCGAGTTGCGATCGCAATTGCGATTTATACCACAGCCAGCTTTAATATCGCCCTTATTCTTTAGTCTCAAGCGAGAGGAATGAAAGTTTGTGTTGAATGGATTTCAACCGCCGAATCATATCGGATTTTTCAACTTTTGTCGGGCGGGCTTTGAGCGCCCCCAAAATGCAATTTAGATGGCTGAAAGCTTATAAATATTTTTGCCACTTGTCAATAAGCTTAATCATTGTTTTCTCGCCTAACCCTTTACCTTTAATGCGTTCCAACACATTTTCAAAAGAGGCAAACTGCTCCAAATCTCGCTCTTTGATGATTTCTTCTATTATTTGAGCTTTGATGCCAGCATTTTTCAAATTTGTAGCCAATTTGAATTTATCTTGAGTGTTGAGTGCTTCCAACAGCGGAACAGGCTTGGGAATGCGGCTTTCAACATCTTTAACCCTCTCTATCAGCGCCTGTTTTTCCCGCGTGTACTCGGCTTTCAATTCATTAATTCTGTTTTCCAATCGAGTTTCAATATTTGTCAGCCGCTGTTCTAAGCTGGAGGACGGTTGCGGAACCACACTTACACTTTGATGCTCAGTGATTGCGGTTTTTCTGCGAATTTCAAGTTGTTCGAGGAGAAGTTCTTCATTTTCTTCTTCCAGGATGAATGCTCCGATTGTCTCGCCTTTGAGAGGTTCTATTTCCTTTGCTCTCGCCGCCGCATAGTATTCAAAGTCTCCGTCTACTATTTCGTAAGCATCCATACCGTTTCGGCGGACAATTATCGGATTAATCAATCCTCCTGACTCTAAAATCAGTCTCGCTAATTTATCCAAATCAGGCTCTGCAAAATTGGAACGGGGAACGGCGGATGTAATTCTTTTCACTGCAACCAGTGACGGAAATAATTTTTTCATTAGTTTTTACCTATTTTTTCCAAAACTTCGAGTGCTAGCATTTCAAATTCTTGGGATGCGATGCAATCAGGCTTAAAGTCTAGCACTGAAATCGGATCGGCGATTTCCATATTTCCCACGATTTGAAATTGTTCTGCACACTTTGCTAAATCGTCTCTTTCGTAAATTACGCTGTCCATGATTTCAAGGTCGTACCGTTTGGGAATTGCCTCCCTCCGCTTGGGCAAACTGTACTGTACAAATTTAACATTAGTTGAGATTTTGCAAGGGAGAACGCCTAAAATTTCTAGTGGTTTCTTGCCAATTGTTTTTTTGAATCCATTAACTTTTTTGATAAATTCCTTGACATTAATCAGTCCTTGATTGGCAAAAGGTTTTAAATCAGAAGGAATAATTACATAATCTGATGAATTCAGGGCAACTCTAGCGTAAAAATTTAAAGAGGGCGGCGTATCGATCAGTACAATATCATACTTATCCTGTACTTCTGCTAGTTTTTGAATTAAAATCATTCGGCTGTAATCTAGGTTATTGATTTCGGTTTCATATTGCATTAAATCAATATGAGAAGGAATCACATCTATTGGGGGATTACAAAAATTAGACTTGCGAGCTACTTCGGCGATCGAGTAACCATCTTCCTGTTGCAAAACATGAAGAATGTTGCTATGTTTCAAATCATCTTGTTCTTCATCCTCAAATTTGACTAATCCTGTGGCAAAGGTTGTATTGGCTTGACTGTCTAAGTCGATTACCAAGACTCTTTTACCTTGCTTGCTCAGCGCTGCGGCTAAATTGACTACTGTTGTAGTTTTGCCAACGCCGCCTTTATTGTGGTAAACTGCAATGATTTTCATCGTATTTTTAGTTTTTTGGGGAACGGTTACATCGGATTTAACTTGAGGCTTAACGGGATTATTTTCAGGTATTTGTTCCGGTTCTGAGATTTGACTTGGCTCAGGTTCTGCGGTGACGGGATTCTTTGGCTGTACTGGGACTTCGCTAACTAACTCAGGACTAACCAAATTAATTTTACTATCTTCCAGTTCGAGATTATCGGGATTTTTTATAAATCTTAAACGATCTCTGCCAATTAAAGCGATAATTTCATCAATTCTAGTTTCAAGGTCTTGTCCAGCACACTTAAATACTAGCAGAATATCAGCGGCGATTCTTTCGTAAATTCTAATTTCTTTACCGTTAGTTATGAGTCCGTAGCGGATGCTCAAACTTGTTAAATAGCGATTGAGTTTTCGCAGGTGGCGGTCTAAATTTTCTTTCGGATGTTTAGCCTCCATGACTACACTCATCGGCGAGTCTGCATCGACAACTATGGGGATAACTTGGGTGGCAAATGAGAGGAAGTCTAGACGAATATTCCCAAATGCTATTTCTTGGTGCCAAGTGTCGGGGGTATAGCCTAACTTTGGTAGCAGATAGCTGACAATGAGTTTGCTTTCTACTTCGCTTTCGTTGCGACAGTTATTGGGATTGAAAGTCATTCGATTTTAGATTTTAGATTTTAGATTTTAGATTTGGAATGACTGATTTAATAATGGTACGGATTGTGATATTGACAGTAGGGTACGCATTCCTCCCCTTACAAAGGCTACGAATTGTAATATCGAAAAACCCGGTTTAGTTTGACAAACCGGGTTTTTTGGGGAGCGATCGCGTTTCCAAACTACTTTGTTTGAGCGTTAAATTCCTCCAATGTCAGATAGCCGCCCGCGGGATCGTACAAATGACAGTTGTCGGCAATCCGCTTCATTAAAGACCAAGAAAATTCTGTTTCGTAGAGATGATCTTGCCAGTTTTCCTTCAAGCTGCTGTGGGCGAGGCGCAAATTGTACCAGGGAATAGCAGTTGAAAGGTGGTGGGGAACGTGCACGTTAATGTCGTGGCACAGAAACTCTACCCAGCGGGGATAATCGCAGTGAACTGTTCCCGATAGTTGCGCTTGGGCTTCGTTCCATTCTTCCGGTTCTTTAAATGAAATGTCTGGTGCTGTGTGGTGGACGATCGTAAAAGTGCTCATCCAGAAATGGTAAACCATCCAGGGCATCAACCAAAATTTGACAAATCCCCAAATGCCTGTTGTTGCAATTAAAATCGGAAATCCGATCGCAGCACCGATCAAAACTACAAAAACCGAAAACCGGACTTGTTCTTGCTGTTTGCCTTTGAAGCGCCACCACATGAAGTGTACTTTTGCCCAGTGGGCGATCGAGCCAATCCACCACATCCGACCGAATATTAAACTATAAGCTATTTGTAAACCCTTGGGAGTAGCAGCGTAGTCTTCTGCTGTCATCGGCTGCCAAGCATTATCCTCGCCAATTTTGTTGGTGTGTTTGTGGTGGTAATTGTGTCCGTGACGCCATGCGTGAAACGGGAAAATTAACGGCAAAAATGCTAGGTGTCCGACTAAATCGTTTACCCAGCGCCGGTTAGCAAATGATCGGTGGCCGCAGTCGTGCCCGATCACAAAAAAACCGGTTAATCCGGTACCTGTGAAAATCCACATCAGGGGTAGTAGAAACCAAGGCGATACTGCTATGCCCCAGTAACCGACAGCAACTAGCAAAACGTTGACGATGACTTTTGTCCAAGCTTTGCGGGGGTTTTTGACGAATACTTCCCGCGGCAGGGTTTTGAGAATATCTTTGAGGCGCAAGTTGGAGGTGTCACTTGCGGATGTCAAACTTAGTGGTTTTTCGATCGATGCTGTCATAAACTGATTTCGATTCTCCGTGTGCTATGAGCATGGCTTAACAAAATTAGCGCATAAAAAAGCGCAGTCAAATATCAGCTCGTTGCCAGCAAGAAGCAGACGAGTTGAGCAGTAGGCAGGCGCGTTGTAGCAAATGCTAGCGATCGCTATCCGCAGTTAGGAATTTCTAGCACTTTCGGCAAAAAAAACTGCGGGTAGCAAAACCTTCGTTTTTATAACACAGGGGCAGCACAATTAGCATTAGCGACTGTTGTCTGCTAGTTGCTGTGGCTGCCAGAAATCGGGTCGAGAGGCGGCAATCCAGCGATCGAGCGTTGCTGTTTGAGGCTTTGCACTTCCAGCAGCAAGGAATCGATTTCTGCTTGCAAATGCAGGAACTTAACTTGCTGATCGGCTTGGTAGGGGCACTTCACCAAATCTACTTTGCGGGCAAAACTGGTCGATAGCGTAGAAGAACTAGCCATTTCGGGATTGCTCGCGGTGACTTGAGGCCGGGAAAGAGTGGATGAATTATTTGACATTAGTAATTGAGTAGACATATCTACACATTCACACCATTAAGTTACTTTAACCTGAACCGATCGTATTAAACATCAAATTAACCGATCGAGCTAAAATTAGTGTAAATTCCTCGGCCATTGCCTAAAACCATTGACATCGTGACCCTGATTCTACCTGCTACTGACTCTGCTGCTAACTCCGCTGCCCGCGCAGCCTCGCCGAAACGCTACGGCTGGCCGGGCTTGATCGAAGCTTATCGCCCCTACCTGCCGGTGACGGAAACCACGCCGGTAGTGACCCTCCAAGAGGGCAATACTCCCCTGATTCCAGCACCTGCGATCGCCTCTCTCATCGGTAGAGACGTGCGCGTCCTGGTCAAATACGACGGCCTCAACCCCACTGGTAGTTTCAAAGACCGGGGGATGACAATGGCGATTTCCAAGGCAAAGGAAGCTGGTGCGGAGGCTGTAATTTGCGCCAGTACCGGCAATACTTCGGCATCGGCGGCCGCCTACGCCCGACGCGGGGGAATGCGAGCTTTCGTGTTGATTCCCGAAGGTTACGTGGCTTTGGGCAAGCTGGCGCAAGCTTTGCTTTACGGTGCGGAAGTGATTTCGATTGGGGGAAATTTCGATCGGGCCCTAGAAATTGTCCGCGAAATGGCTGTTAACTACCCCGTGACCTTGGTAAATTCGGTGAATCCTTACCGCTTGGAAGGCCAGAAAACCGGCGCTTTTGAAGTCGTTGACGCTTTGGGCGACGCCCCCGACTGGCTGTGCATTCCCGTCGGAAATGCGGGAAACATCACAGCATACTGGATGGGTTTTTGTCAATACCATCAAGCCAAAAAATGTTCGCGCCTGCCGCGGATGATGGGATTTCAAGCCGCCGGGGCTGCGCCTTTGGTAACGGGCCAACCCGTGGCGAACCCAGAAACCCTGGCGACGGCGATTCGGATTGGGAACCCGGCTAGCTGGAAACAGGCGATCGCAGCTTCCGAAGCCAGCCGCGGCAGTTTTGCAGCAGTCACCGACGCCGAAATTCTCGACGCTTACCGTTTGCTAGCATCACAGGAAGGAATTTTCTGCGAACCGGCGAGTGCAGCTTCTGTGGCCGGTTTGCTGAAGGTAAAAGACCAAGTTCCGACTGGGGCGACGGTGGTTTGCGTGTTGACTGGTAACGGTTTGAAAGACCCTGATACGGCAATTAATCACAGCAACAATCAGTTTAAAAGCGGCATTGCTCCGAGTTTGGATGCAGTAGCTGGGGCGATGGGATTTTAGAAGAAGAAAGAAGGAAGATCGAAACAGGCAAGATGCCTGTTCCACTCTTAGTTAAAATCTCTTGTGGGGTGGGCATCTTGCCCGCCCGTAAGCCCATCGAAACAGGCAAGATGCCTGTTCCACTCTTAGTTAAAATCTCTTGTGAGGTGGGCATCTTGCCCGCCCCTAAACGTATCAATAAACCCCTGTGAGATAACTTGTTCTTGCTCGACTCAGCGAGACAATTTTGCTATTCTACCATGACTAAGCCTACTGCAACCCTGTTAATTGCCTGTCCCGATCGCAAAGGACTCGTCGCCTTACTTGCCAATTTTATCGCCTCCCACAACGGCAATATCATCCACGCGGATCACCATACAGATTTTACCGCCGGATTATTTCTGAGCCGACTAGAATGGCAATTAGATGATTTTGATTTAACCACCGAACAAATAACACCTGCTTTTAGTGAAATTGCCAAGGATTTACAAGCCAATTGGCAATTGCATTTTTCCCATAAAATTCGACGGATTGCAATTTGGGTCAGTCGTCAAGATCATTGTTTGTTAGACTTGATTTGGCGACAAAAATCGCAAGAAATTCGATGTGAAATCCCCCTGATTATCAGCAACCATCAAAATTTAAAGCCCATTGCCACACAATACGGTATCGACTTTGAGTATATTCCCATTACTAAAGACAATAAAGCTATTCAAGAAGCACAACAGTTAGAAATTCTTAAGAAATATAAGATCGATCTAGTAGTTTTGGCGAAATATATGCAAATCTTGAGTCAAGACTTTATCATAAAATTTCCCAATGTGATTAATATTCACCATTCATTTTTACCCGCGTTTGTGGGTGCAAATCCCTACGAAAGGGCTTATGAAAGAGGGGTAAAAATTATCGGTGCAACAGCCCACTACGTTACACCCGATTTAGATGCGGGGCCGATTATCGAACAAGATGTTGTGCGCGTGAGTCACCGCGATGAAGTGTCCGATTTGGTTCGCAAAGGTAAAGATTTAGAAAGAGTTGTATTAGCAAGAGCCGTGCGATATCATTTACAAAATCGTGTTTTAGTTTACGGCAATCGGACTGTGGTTTTTGCTTGAAAATTAGGCTTCATACCAAATCCGAGCGCTCGTTCATATTTATTTTGGAGTGCGAGCTTCTAGCTCGCGATCCATGCCGCGAGCGAGACGCTCGCACTATATAATTGCGATGCTACCGGATTTGATATTGCTAATTTTCAAAAGGCGGTAACTGAAGTAACTGGTTTTTAGAAGGCGGAAGTTGAGCCGGATTGTGGCGGATTTCGATCGCACTTTCGCCCGGATTTCCGGTGGTAACAGGTACTATCTCTAAAGAATATGCTGTCTCTTTTGTTACAGGAGCAGGATTTTTTGCCTTCGCGAGCAAGTCAACGGCATCTCCGAGGGCGCTAGTTAAATTTTTGCTGGTTTCTGCGTGGCGGGATTCTTCTTGTTTGAGGGCTTGAGTCAGTTGTTTAACTTGTTCGATCGCCCGATCGCGCTCTTGGAGAACTTCTGCTAACTTAGCTTGAAGTTCGCCAACTGTTTGCAGTTGTGCGACTTCCTGCTGGCGAGCAACTCCAGCATCGTCGCCTTCGGGCACAATGGGGGAAAAATTTTGTAATTGCTCGATTTGTGCTTCCAGAGAAGCGATGCTTTGCTGAGTTAATTTAGCATCATTCCGCCGCTGCTCCGCTTCGGTATTGTAGAGTTGGCGCCACTGAGCCGCACTTTCACCGGCCTCATCGCGATCGCGCGAAACTTCTGTTAACTGCTGTTGCAACCGCTTGATTTCATCTAACCACTGTCTGACATCCTGAGCCATAATATTGATTTTAGATTTTAGATTTTAGATTTTAGATTGGGAATTGAGAATTGGCAATTGCGACTTGATAATGGCTTAATTAATTAACGACTTGTTTCATATCAAATCCCGTGGCATCGGAATTATGTAGTGCGAGCGTCCCGCTCGCGATTTGGGTAGCGAGCGGGACGCTCGCACGCTATATCATCCAAATATATTATTCCGATGCAACCGTCCATGATATTACCTCATCTTTCGCCCCGTTTCCTATGCGCTATGAACATTTTTTACTGGCTGCGGTACCTGATTTTAGCTTTGTTTAAGGTGCTTTTGAGGCGACTTCGAGCGATCCAAAGCAAATTTGGTGGTTTTTGGCTGTTTTGTCGGTGTTTGACTTGGGGCACGCTCAAGGAAGTCGGCGCGAAGGCGGGAGAACAGCGGTTGCCGGGGCTGTCTGCGGAAATGGCCTACAATTCTATGCTGGCGCTGTTTCCGGGGCTGTTGGCCGTGTTGTCGGCGATCGCCCTATTTGAACCTTTGCAGTCAACACTGTATCAAATCGCCCGTCTTTTGGGCGAAGTCATACCCGATAACGTTCGGAATTTGATTGGCGGCTTAATCAAAGAAATTTTGTTAACTCGCAGTAAAGGGCTGTTTTCGGTGAGCTTTTTTGCGTCGGTTTGGGTATTTTCTGGAGTAATGAGCGCGGCGATGGCTGCACTCGATCGCATCCATGAAATCCCCAGCGCTCGAACTCGACCATTTTGGAAAGCAAAACTTATTTCTCTGGCCCTGAGTATCGGCACAATTATACTATTGATTCTGGCATCGGGAGTAATATTTGTCAGCGACTTAATTGTGCAAGCTATTGCCCGCCAGAGTTGCCTGCTGGAGTCCGTCGCCACTTGCGATTTAAAAGATGTCCAAAACTGCTTGCTCCCCGCCGGCAATTGCCCTTTGGAGTCGGAACTATTAGGTGTTTGGCGGCTGTGGCGCTGGCCGATTTCTTTGGGAATTGTATCACTGGCTTTTGCCTTTGTTTACCGCTACGGGCCGAGCCGCCGTCAACCAGATATTCCTATTTTGTCGGGAGCTGTTTTTGCTGCTATTTTGTGGGCGCTGTTTTCAGCTTTATTTCGGTTTTATGTTTGGCATTGGGGCAATTTTAGTTGGACTTACGGCACGATCGGAACTTTTATTGTGTTGCTGCTGTGGCTCGATCTTTCTTCTTTGGTGATGCTGATCGGCGCTCAGTTGAATGTGACCGTTGGAAAGGCAATGAAACAATCAAAATTAAAATAATTTGTTAATTGTTAATTGTTATTTATTATTTGTTATTTGCCGGATGCTGGCTTACCGACGGAGTAAAGTGCTGAGGATACCCGCAACAAAAGACAACAAAATCAGTATCCAGATAACAGCACCGGGAATGAATGTCAAGATGCCAACGCCTCTGAGAATCCAAACTAGCAAGGTGAGGCCTAGGATAGTCCAAAAGATGCGGGTAGATAGTCGCATTTGAAATCTAGGAGAATTAGTCATGTTGAATGTTAAAGTTTTGTCTGGATCAATGATAGCTGCTTTGCTGGCGATCGGCAGTTACCTCACCTTAATTTCCACTCCCGGTTCCGCTGTTGCGCTTGGGGGTGCAAATGTCCTGGGGGAAGCGGTAAAGGCTGCTCAAAAAACACCTGCTGCAAGTTTAACAATTTCCGATCGCACAATTGGAGCGGCGAAGGTGGGGATGACTTTCGGACAATTAAAAAAGGCTCTGGGTTCCACGGCGCAGTTTAAGGTAGAGTCTCCTTTTATGGTAGACTTTGATTCTGTGGCAGTTAGTCGATCGGGAAAAGTGCAATATCGGATTATTTATGCTGCGGGGACAAAGCTAAAAGATACGGATGTCATTGAACTTTTAATGACTGAAAATTCTAATTATAAAACAGTTCAGGGCGTCGGGCCGGGAATGACTCTGAAACAAGCTGAGGCCATTTACGGTAAGGCTACTTTATCTTATAACGTGGATAATGAATCGAGAGAAGGGGTTGTATTTGCCAAGCAACCCACTAGAAACATTATGTTTGTTCCCAAGGCTGATGGGAAGCAGTTTGCGGGGGTTTACGGGGCCGGTCAAGGGGGATTTTATCAGACTAATAAATATCAGCCGAATGCTGTAATTAAGTCTGTGATGGTGCGGAAGTAAGTTATCAGTCCTGGACGCAAAAACCCGGTTTTTTAACGTAATTGCGTCATTTGAGGTTGATGGCGATCGCGAGAAACCGGGTTTTTTGCTATTTCTGCCGGCTGTAGGAAGTATTCTCGCAAAAACCCGGTTTCTGGACACCTGCGCGGACGAAGAAAACAAAAATTAAGGATTACCTGTGGGTAACTCCAAATACTCTTCATTGTCAAGATAATCTCTGATATTTTCCAGTATTTGCGTCAAATACTCTACGACTTCTTCCTTCATTTCTAATAGTTGCTTAATTGTCTTATCTCGCCCAACTTCCTCAAAAGACTTAATGCCGTGCGCTAAGTCATTTCTATTACTTTTAATCACTACAAGATTTTGCCCGTTTTTTGTCTTAGCAAAGTCTGTTTGATATGAAAAACCGTATTTGTCTGCTATTTCTTTAATTAACCTAGCATCCACATTCCCCGAAAACAGTTCTTCACGTTCAAATGTAGCTGTGATGATATCAGTAGAGAGTTGGTTAATTGTTAAATAAATTTTCTTAGGAGAACGATTTTTAAGATTTTGGAGGACGATAAGTTTAATTTTGGGTTTGAGTTGGTCAAAGGAAATTGATTTATTTTTAAATTCCTCAAATATGGCTTCAATCGCATTTCGCATAGTGGATTCAACTAAGTTATACAGCAACAAAAAACCATTAGCTTTGAGAGTTTTTGCTAACTCTGGATCGAGGCTTTGAATTTGGTATTTGCCAGCAGGATCGAATAAAGCTAACTTCGTTGTCTGTTTTTCCAAGCTCTCCAAAAAAATGAAGTAATCGTTCACCTCTTTGGCGCGTGTATTAAAGTCTAAAAATACAGTATTCATGAGTGTGACATGGCAGTTAATTGCGGAAATATTCAATACGCGCAACTACTTTATTTCTAAAACGGGTTGCCTCAGATTGTGTGCAGTATGTAAAATGGATTTACATTGCAATTAAAATGATTGTATCCGCTCAAATAAATCTCTTCGGACTTCCTCATTCGCAGCTTCAGTTAATTGGATAGTCCGAACTGTCTTTCGGTTGAAGTTCCTCTGGCGAGGCATGAGTAAATCACTAAACTTAAATCCATTTAACTGCTCTATTTTTTTGAGTCCAATTAAGGTTAATTCGTTGTTAACAAATCTAGTTAGGGTAAGAATGCGTTGTGCACCGTATACGATCTCTAAACGTGGTTCATCATTTTCATCATGGCCGATATCAACAACGAATATAGAAGGTATTGGCAGCCCCCAAATTACCGATTCGATAAACTTTGATTGCCTTGCTTCATCCCAAACAAGTTCGCGTTGGTAGTCGGGAATAAACAACTTATTAGTATCATCGTTAATTCCTTCCATATATTTTTGAACAAGTATTTCGAGGGGATAGTCTCTCGTATCGTAATTAATTTGCTTCTGCTTGTCGCGAATTTCCATTTCAGCAGCATTTCTGTCTTGAAGCGTAATTTGTTCTAGTTGCGATCGCATATTTTTAAGTAACGAGAAAGTGTTGTGGATACGATAATTTTACCACAGCCCAAGGTTGATAAAGTCCTGTTCGGAGAATTTTAGTCTTGAGGCCACCCCAGTATAAATTCTGATTTGGCTGAGAGGGTACGGACGATCGCACTTATCAAAAAAAATGCGTGAAGCGAAGCTATCCCGTAGGGAATCGCCAATGTTTAGTTAACTGAAACCGCCGCGAAAATTACCATTTATAACGCGCTGGTGACAGAATTGGAAGGGCGGCCCAACGCGGATAAACAGTGACTGTCCCCGCTTATATCGAACACAACCTCAAACTTAACGTGAGGTATAGTTTGTCGCAAAAACTGAAAATGCCCGTCTGCATCTGAACGATTGCGGAAGCGGGCAACAATTATCCATTGCTCAGAGGGTAACAAACGGGCGATCGCCCAACAACACAAGCGGTCTTTGTATGTCAACATAGAACTCGTCTCCATTGATATTTTTGGAGCCAGAGCCAGCCCGGAACCTTGGACAGTGAGGGGCTGGCTTCTGACGTTTTAAGGCCTGAGCCTTATATACACTAATAGCATAATTTGATGTTAAAAACATCAAATGACACAAAAATATATCTAATGACGTGAGAGTGTAAAATTGAAGACAATTGAAGTAAAACCATGCCAGCCCATGCCTTCACGAATGCGAGTCACAGTTACGCTGCCAGAAGACGTTCATCAAGCCTTGTCCGAATGGGCAGAAGAAGAAGATAGAACCCTTGCAAACCTGCTATCCCATGTGGCAGCTAAAGCAGTCAGAGAGCGCCAAGAGCAGAAAAAGGAAGAATCAGAAAGCGATCGCCCTTAAGCGATGGCCACGGCGTAAGATGGAGTGTGTTGAAATGTTTTGCAGTACAACGAATGGCTTCACGGGGACGAGTTACCGCATACTTGCCAGAAGAGATTCAAAAAGCTCTCGAAGAATGGGCAGAAGAAGAAAGCAGATCCGTTAGCAGTTTGGCAACGTACCTGCTGACGAAATCTGTTCGAGAACGTCAAGAACACAAAAAAGATAAATCAGAAAGCGATCGCCCTTAAGCGATGGCCACAGTCTATATCTTTAACAACCGAGGAGACAATACTGCCAGAAGACTACACAGAAGCAGAACTTTTCAGCAATCCTGAAGGCATTGCCCGATCGCGAGCGATCGCCTTACAGCAAGCTCTATCACCACCCGCGCAATCTAGAGTAACAATGGGTGCTGGGGTTGTTGAAAACGCCCAAGAAAACCGCAGAGTAGTGATAGGAACCAGCGAACCCAATGGTTACTTGCGCCCTGGAGTAAAGTCTGCACTCTTACTCGGAGAAACCGTTATTCCCGGTTTTGGCCATGCGGAAGCTGACATAGTTGCTTGGGCCGTTAAAAATGATTGTAAAGTAATTGCAGTAGCAGCAGGGCGTCCTATGTGTGAAAACTGCGTCCAAACGATAGAAGGCGCTGGCGGCTTAGTCGCAAGTCCCCAAAAATCTAATCCAAGGAGTTAATTACACAATGACAGAAAATCGCTTAGAATTTATTGATGCTGAACAATCGGAAATGCTGAAACAAGCAACTATTTCCGAACAGCGAAGTGCAGCTAAAGCCGCTTGTAAATTCGCAATTGAACGCACTAGATTAAGTCACCCAATTCTTGACGAAGGATTAGAAGCGCTAGAAAAAAGTCAATGCGGTGATGTTTCACTTCAAAACAAACTTAAATCCTTGGTCGATCGACTCGATGAGATTCAGTGGGACTTGCAAGAAAAAATGGGAGAAGGCCATATAGAATTATCAGATTATTTAGCTGCATTTCACACAGCGCGCGCAGTTAATTCACTCTATTTTGCCCTTTATGCAGATCCTTTTGTAGCAGCATCTGAAGCTATTTATGAAGCTCATGCAGCTACAGATGAGTTAGTTACTTTGAAACAAAAGATTTTAGAAGTTTTTCAAGCACCTACCGTGATTTAGAGAAAAAAAGGCCGCGCGATCGCAGCTATCCCGTAGGGAATCGCCCCTCAAAAAAAAGGTGGGCCGCAGCCCACCCTACTCAAATTATTTCGCAGTCACCAACCCAGCCGGCAGCCGCTTAAACGCCAACCTTTCATTCTCGATATCCACAAAAATCGTATCGCCGTCAGCAAAATCTCCCCGCAAAATACCCTTCGCCATTTGCGTTTCCAACTCCCGCTGAATTCCCCGCTTCAAAGGCCGCGCACCGTAAACAGGATCGTAACCAATTTCTGCTAAGAAGTCGATCGCCGATTCCGACAATTTTAGAGACATTTTGCGATCGGCTAACCGTTTTTCCAAGCGCTTGACTTGCAACTGCACAATCTGCCGCAATTCCGGCTTACTCAAACCGTGGAAAATAATCGTTTCATCAATCCGGTTCAAGAATTCCGGGCGGAAAGTTCCCCGCATCGCCTCCATCACCAGACTCCGCATTTTTTCGTTATCTCCCGCCACATCTAAAATGTATTGAGAGCCGACATTCGATGTCATGATAATCACAGAATTCTTAAAGTCTACTGTGTGACCTTGAGCATCGGTAACGCGGCCGTCATCCAGAATTTGCAGCATGATATTGAAGACATCCGGGTGCGCTTTCTCGATTTCATCGAATAGAATTACCGAATACGGACGGCGGCGCACAGCCTCAGTTAATTGTCCGCCTTCGTCGTAGCCGACGTATCCCGGAGGCGCACCAATTAAGCGCGAAACTGCGTGTTTCTCCATGTACTCCGACATATCAATTCGCACGATCGCCTCTTCGGTGTCGAAGAGATAAGATGCTAATGCTTTCGCCAACTCGGTTTTGCCTACACCCGTGGGGCCGAGGAAGATAAAACTCGCAACGGGACGATTTGGATCGGCTAAACCTGCGCGCGATCGCTGAATTGCATCTGCAACCGCCGTCACCGCTTCATCCTGCCCAATTACCCGCTTGTGCAGTTCATCTTCCAAGTGCAGAAGTTTCTGCATTTCCGATTCAACTAACTTGCTGATCGGAATTCCCGTCCACTTAGAAATAATCTCGGCAATATCAGATTCGGTGACTTCTTCCCGCAGCAGAGTTTTACCTGTAATTTGACTTGCTGTCAGTTTAGCTTCCGCTTCTTCCAGTTGTTTTTGCAACTCGGTTAATTTACTATATTTCAACTCAGCAGCGCGGTTAAGGTCGTATTTTAACTCAGCTTGTTGAATTTCAATATTCACCTTGTCAATCTGTTCTTTAATCTTTTGAATGCTGCCGATGACACCTTTTTCCGATTGCCATTGCGCGTTCAAACCGCTTTGCTGTTCCTTGAGATTTGCTAAGTCTTTTTCCAGTCTTTCTAAACGGTCGATCGATGCAGCATTGCTTTCTTTTTGCAGCGACAGTCTTTCCATTTCTAGCTGCAAAACCTTGCGATCTATTTCGTCTAGTTCTTCCGGCTTGGAAGTAATCTCCATTTTGAGTTTAGCCGCCGCTTCGTCCATTAAATCAATGGCTTTGTCAGGGAGGAAGCGATCGCTAATATATCGAGTAGACAAAGTAGCCGCCGCCACTAACGCGTTGTCGGAAATTTTAACACCGTGATGCACTTCGTAGCGTTCCTTCAAACCGCGCAGAATTGAGATAGTATCTTCAACTGTTGGCTGGTCAACATAAACTTGCTGAAAACGGCGTTCTAGTGCTGCATCTTTTTCAAGGTACTTGCGGTATTCGTCGAGAGTTGTAGCGCCGATACAGCGCAATTCTCCCCTCGCTAACATCGGTTTTAGCAAGTTGCCGGCATCCATCGAGCCTTGAGTTGCACCCGCACCGACAACGGTGTGAATTTCATCGATAAATAAGATGACTTTGCCGTTGCTGTCCATCACTTCTTTGAGTACCGCTTTCAAGCGTTCTTCAAATTCTCCCCGGAATTTTGCACCGGCAATTAATGCGCCCATATCTAAGCTGATTAATTGTCGGTCTTTGAGAGATTGCGGCACATCTCCGGTGATAATTCGCTGGGCGAGTCCTTCGGCGATCGCAGTTTTTCCTACTCCCGGTTCCCCAATCAATACCGGGTTATTTTTGGTGCGGCGGCTCAATATTTGAATCGTGCGGCGGATTTCGTCATCTCGTCCGATTACCGGATCGAGTTTGCCTTGACGCGCTGCTTCTGTCAAATCTCGGCCGTATTTTTCCAGCGCTTCGTATTTGCCTTCTGGATTTTGATCGGTCACTTTGTTGTTCCCCCGGACTTGGGTAATTATATCTTTGAGCTTGGCTTCATCTAGTTTAAATTCTTGCAGTAGATTTTTGCCGAAACGATCGTCCTTAACGTACCCTAGTATCAGGTGTTCGATCGAAATAAATTCATCACCGTAGTCTTTTCGATAAGTTTCGGCGCGATCGAGCAAAGTGTCGAGAGAACGACCTAGATAAACGTTGCCGCCGGTTCCAGAGATTTTCGGCTGGCGGCTGATAAACTCATCAGTGCGATCGCGCAATTTTGCTACAGACACTCCTGCTTTGTTAAATAAGCTGCTAGCCAGTCCCGATTCTTGTTCCAGCAAAGCTTTCATCAAATGTTCGCTTTCTAGCTGCTGCTGCTGGGCTCCTTTGACAACTTCTGGAGTGCGCGCTAGAGCTTCCCAGGCTTTTTCGGTAAATTGGTTCGGATTATTCGGTTGCATAAATTTTAATTCCATGAATTGAAAAAGAGCGATACTGTAGAGGCAAAAGCTCGATCGCCCGTATAATTGTCATTGTAGGGAGTGAATGTCGGGCGATCGGATCGGTGTTCCCCTCTCTGTAGATAGGTATTTCCGTCCTTTGTCGCAGTCCCTCGCAGGGAAAAGCTCCACTGTCGCGCCTGAAAGCGGCACTTTGATGAATTACCAAGTTGAGTTTAAGCCGAAAGCGCTCAAAGATTTACAATCTTTGCCAGCGGAGGTACAAAGCCGAGTTTTGACTAAAATTGAGTTGATGCAAAATAATTTGGCGGGAGATGTGAAACGCTTAACAAACTATACGCCAGAGTATCGGTTGCGGGTAGGAGATTACCGAGTTTTATTTTAACTTGAGGAAGATGTTTTAGTAATCTACCGCGTCAAACATCGAAAAGATGCTTACTCTTAAACGACTGGAGGAAATATCAATGATTCCATTACATCCCGAGTTTATTACCAAAAACGGCAAAAAAGAATTTGCAGTGATACCTTACGAAGAATTTGAAGCACTGCAAGAATTAATTGCTAATATAGAAGATTTAATGGATTTAAGGGCGGCCAAAGAAGAAGAGGCAAATCAGCCTTCTGTGCCCTTAGCAGAGGTGAAACGAATGTTAGGATTACTCAATAATTAATCCGTGTATTAATGTCAAAATTCGTGTTTTTTACTTCTTCCTTCCTTCTTTCTTATTCCTTCTGAAAAAATGCCTCCTAAACCTGTGTTTCCTGCAACTGTGGGGCAACTTGAATCTGTGGCATCGGTTCGAGGGGAGTATTTACAGGTGCGAACCTGCAATAGCACACAACAATTGTCTCAAACTCGCTGCTAGGTAAATCTTCCGAGTAAGTCTGAACTCTGACGACTTCCCAGTCTCCTACTCGGCTGTGCGTGCTCGCAGCGGGAAATTTTGGATCGGCAAACTTTTCTATCCGGTGAAATTCTCGAAATCTGTACCCCGGTTGAGGAATTGGTCGGTTAGAAGAGTCGAAGTGTTCGGCAAGAATGTCAGTGAGCATTCCTGTATGCGCTAGCAGTCTGTTTTCTGCACCTTCTTCTTCAGTCAACTCAGCTCTAAAAACGATATACTTGCCCATTTGTCCACTTTGTATTATGGTTTTCTAGAAAAGCCTGTCTTGGGCAGGCATCATGCCTACTCTACAAGAATTATTGCAGATATCTAATAACTAATGACTAATTTTGTAAGGTGCGTCGCTGTAAGATTGTCTATTTTTTTAGGAACTTTTGATGGCGACGCACCCTACGACTAATGACTAATGACTAATGACTGGCGATTCATCCTTCATGCCTGCATAACCACCCGTTCCGGGAGACTGACAATAAAAGTTGAACCTTTACCGTCCTCGCTTTCGACGCTAATTTCGCCGCCGAGAATTTGACACAAACGCTGGCTGATTGTCAGTCCCAAACCCGTGCCTCCGTACTTGCGGGTAGTCGAGGCATCAGCTTGGGTAAAAGGTTTGAATATCTGCTCTAATTGCTCGTCCGTCATGCCGATGCCGGTGTCGCTGACTCGAAACATTAAAACTTGAGAAGTGTAGTTTGAACCTGAGTAAAAATCATTATTTTTATTTTGTTTCGCCGATCTTGATTTTTCAATTATAATTCTTTCGACGCCGATAGTAATGACGCCTTTTTCGGTAAATTTCGCAGCATTGCTGAGCAAATTGAGGAGAATTTGCCGCACTTTTGGTTGGTCGGCATACATTGTGCCGAGTTCGCCTTTGGTTTTCAGCGCTAAAGCATTGCCTTTTTTTTCTACTAGCGGTTGAGCCGTAGTCATCACTTCTTCAATCATGGTCGCCACGTCGAAGTTTTCTAAATAAAGCGTGACGTGACCGGCTTCTATTTTGGAAATGTCGAGGATGTCGCTGATCATGTCGAGCAGGTGTTTGCCTGCGGTTTGAATTTTTTCTAAGTCGGGGAGAAAATCTTCGGAACCGGAATCTTGAGCATCTTCTTGCAGCATTTCGCTGTAGTTGATGATGGCATTGAGGGGTGTACGGAGTTCGTGGCTCATGTTGGCGAGAAATGCACTTTTCGAGCGGTTGGCAGCTTCGGCTGCTACTTTTGCTTCGTGCAAGTCTTCTGTATATTCTGCTACCCGCTGAATGAGTTCGTTGAGGGAAGTTGCTAGCATTCCCACTTCGTCGGAAGTGGTAACGGGTACTTGCAAATCAAAGTTCGATTCTTCTGTCACTCGCTGAGCGATGAGGGTGGTGGCTTCTAAGGGGCGGGCGATCGCCCCGCTGGTGTATGCTGCTAGAATTGCTGCGATCGCGGCTGATATCAAGAGAGAGCAAACGAGAATCAGAGTTCCGAGTTTTTCTGCTTTCTCGTAGGTTCTAAATGCCTCGTCTGCTTTCTCGCGAAAGCTGGTGGCCAGTTGGGCTGAATCCAGGGAAAACTGCTCGAGTTTCAAAGCGGTTTCGCTAGTGACAAAATTGTTTAAGTTCCGCTGAAAACCTAGTCGCTGTTTCGGGTTCAAACCAGATAATTTTGTACTCCCCAACAGATTCTGTACTTGTTGGAAGTAAGCTTCTACTGTTTTGCCGTTGACTTGACTGAATTCTTGAAGCAGTTGGTAATCTTGGGCAACTGCGGAATTTGAAGTCAGCGACTGGGTTTGAAGTTGTTCGAGTTGTCCGCTCATCTGGGCGACGCGGGTCAGGAATTCCGAGCGTTCGCGATCGAAAATTTGCGGTTTTGCCGTCAGACTCGCCAGCTCTTGCTGGTGAATTCTGACTTCCTGCACCGTATTATTTAGGTTGGTCAGGATTTCCGCTTTCTCTCGGTCGATCGCTAGTTTTTCTCTAACTTGCTGTTTGTGATAGGATTCTACTCCCCGTCCTGCCACAGCACCCAAAATGGCAATACCAATGACCAAGGCGTATCCGCAGCTAATTTTCTGCCTGATACCCAAGCGACTGAACAGATTTCTCAACTTTGTTTGAGGAGAGTTCTGGGGTTGATTTTTCGAGGCTAAGGTTGAAGACATGGGAAATATACTCGTCACCCTGAGAGGCAATATCTATATTCTAATTGATGCCTGCGTGAGGGTAAATAGAGTTTTTCATCCTCAACTCAATTTCGGCACTTTCGGGTCTGTGCAGGGTTCCACTGATTTCTCTGCTTGACAGTTTGGCGAAGTTGTGAATAACTAATTAAAATTTACGAGTTATAAGTTGCAAGTTATGAGTTAGATTTGTTATTCACAACTTAACTCAACTCACAACTCACAACTTGTAAGTTCTCCTCTACTGGCAAACTCGAAATTGTGCTATCTCAGCAGGAATTTTTGAAGCATTAGGTACATTTGCAGAGGCAGGAACGAAGATTCCCATCCCGAAATTGCAACCCTCTGCCTTCGTGCATTCGCCCGGTTTGGCAGTAATTTGATATTCGCCTTGGGATGGGGGAGTAAAAGAGATTGACGCTAGTTCCCCTGTCTTTTGACTCGCAGCGATTTCCTGGCCGCTTGCATCCTTGAGAGATAAGTTTAAATCCTGGCAATTTCCGTCGCAAGTGGCAACAAAAACATACTCCACATCAGGATGCAGCGTGGCTCTAAAAGGAGATGAAACTTGCTTGCGAACTTGACCCAGCAACGGCACAAATACTAATTTTTGACCGTTGCTTTTCCGCTGGTCAACTTCTGTTTTCAAGCGACAAACAACCGTTTTTTGGTCGTCGGTCAGTTCTTGAGCAATAGCATTTCCTACGATTGCAGTACCGAGGATCAGGGCAATGCCGGAAATAACCAGATGTTTGAAATTCATTGATGTCCCTTAAAGTTAATTTTGGGTGATTGCAATAGACCGCTTTTGTCAGCAGTCTATTGGTTTATCTGGAGCCTATCACATTTGTTGACTTTTCAAAAAAAAAGCTCCGATCAAAGTGCGATCGAACTCATCTCTGGTTTTAGATGAATCTGGCGTCAGCTATCGCCGAAAATCCACAGATTGCGGACGGTAGGAGCAGAACCTCGTCCTGATTGTATTGTACTAAATTAGGGCGATCGGCATCGCGCTCTAGAAACCCGGTTTCTGGGCGGATGCGGAGCCGCTAAACCTAAGATTTATAGTATAGACGGGGTTTAACAAGACCTGAGTGAGTCCAAGACTGTAAATGTCTGATACAGGTTCCCAAATTCCCGACCAACAACATAATACCAATTTAAAAAAGTCTTGCTACAATCATCAATCTTATACCAATTCTTAAAAGTCGTAGCTCCCCGTAAGGACACGGCATTGCCGTGTCCCTACTCAAAATCCACCCGTTAAATCCGTTAAATCCGTTCTACAATCCCTTGCCTAACTTCCTGATTCCCCTCATTTATCGCTGTTCCGAAAATTCCACGCAGGAACAAACTTAGAATCACCCCAAACGCCGCGGCGATTTTTCTTAGCTTCGGCCTCCGCTTGTTCCAGAAGACTTGCACTCGGACAGTTTTTCAAGTAAGGACGGTAAACCATTGCTAATCCTTCGCGGATCAAAACTTCTTGGGCAAATGTACCGTTTGGCAAGCGAACTTCGCTAACTTTGCGGCCGTAGCGGTCAGTATCAGTGACGGTCAAAACAATGCGACCGCCCCCTTCTTTGACTAGCTGCTGCATTCTTTGGTGCGCTAGATTTCCCCACTTAAATTGATTTTTTTGGGCTGATGCTTTGCTATTTTTCTCAGCATTGGTGTGCGCGACTTCCGGTGCATCTACACAGGCAAAACGCACTTTGATATCTTTCCCGGCGCTATCGCTGGCAACAAGGGTGTCGCCGTCGCTGACTCGCTTTACAGGATAGTTGTTGGGCGCTAACTTTGGTTGACACCCGAAGGTTAACAACAGCATAGCAACTGCGCTCAAGCTTTTTATTTTTGGGAAAATCGCGATTTTAGTTTGGCTCATATTTCTGTGTTTTATTTAGTTTCCATCCAATTTTGCCCAGCGTGGATATCAACTATCAGCGGTACGCTAAGCGGCAGAGCATTTTCCATCGCCGTTCTAATTTTCGGCTGCAATTCTTCCCATTCATCGGGAGGGACTTCAAAGATTAATTCATCGTGAACTTGCAGCAGCAGCCGCGCCTGATAGTTTTGCAAAATTTTGTGTACCTCAATCATGGCAAGTTTAATGATATCAGCACTGGAGCCTTGAATGGGAGCGTTGGCTGCCGCCCGCAAAGATTGGGCATCATCTCTGCTGAGAGATTTAAGTCGATCGGAGTGAATGTCTTGGGGATTGCGGCCTTTTAAGTCGCGGATGCTTTCGCTCTCGAAGTTCAAGTAGCGGCGGCGGCCGAGTATTGTGGTAACGTATCCGAGGGCGATCGCATCTTTTTTTACTTTCTCCAAAAATTCAAAAACCTTACTGTAACGCTCGTTAAATCGGCGAATAAATTCCTTGCCATCTGCTGCGCTTTTACCCATCGATTTGCCAAACTTAATCGCCCCCATACCGTAAACTACCCCAAAATTAATCGTTTTTCCAAACCTGCGCTCGTCGGGAGTTATTTCTTCCTTTTCAAACAACAGTTGAGCCGTCACGGTATGCACATCTCGGTTATTTTGATAAGCTTCAAGTAACACAGGTTCTTGACTCAAGTGAGCCAAAATTCGCAGTTCAATTTGAGAATAGTCAGCCGACACCATCAGCCAACCTGCTTCCGGCAAAAAAGCCTTGCGAATTTGCCGCGAAAACTCGGTGCGGATGGGAATATTTTGTAAATTTGGATTGGAAGAAGAAAGCCTTCCCGTACCCGTTGCAGTTTGGTTGAAATCTGTATGCACTCGCCCGGTATCAGCACGAACTAACTGCGGCAAAGCATCGACATAAGTTGATTTCAACTTAGATAATGTTCGGTGTTCTAATAAATCGTCTACAATCGGGTGGTCTCCTTGCAATTTATCCAAAACAGCCGCGTCTGTAGAGTATCCCGTCTTTGTTTTGCGAGACTTTTTCTGAAACTGTTCGGGGATTTTTTCTAACAAGATTTCGCTGAGTTGTTTGGGCGAACCTAAGTTAAACTTCCTCCCCGCTGCTTCATAGGTATTTTTTTCGAGTTTTGCTAATTTTATTTCTAGCTCTTGCGAGAGGGTATTGAGATAAGCTGAATCAATGCGAATTCCGCAGTATTCCATTTCAGCTAAAACTGGCTCTAAAGGCTGTTCTACTTTTAGCAGTAAATCGTTCAATGGTTTTTCGGGCGAGTTAGCTTGATCGGCTTCATCTAACTCTGATTTAAGTTTTGCTACTAACCCAAATGTGGTGTGAACATCCATGCCGCAGTAGTCGGCTACTTTGACAATACTGATGTCAGCAATTGTTTTGTTTTTTGGTACTAATTCCTTGTAACTTTCTGCGACAATGCCTAAGTATTTCCTTGACAATTCGCTGAGACTGTGGCTAGTTTCTGGGTTGAGTACGTAACTGGCTAGCATGGTGTCAAATACGACGCCGGCTAGTTTGATGCCTTGACAACGCAGGATCGATCGATCAAATTTAGCATTTTGCAGTGCCTTCGGATAATTTTCGCCTTCCAAAATCGGACGCAAAGCATTTAAAACCGTGGCTTTGTCCAAATTTGTGCCGGTTTTGTGTCCCGTGGGAATGTAAGCAACATCCTCTTCTCCGGTTCCCCAACAGCAGCCAATTCCGACTAATTCGGCGTCTCGCGGTTCTAAGGCGGTGGTTTCGGTATCCCACGCCACGGGTGAGGCTTTGTCTGTGAAGGTTTGCAGCAGTTGGACTAATTCGTTTAACTGTTCGATTGTTTGAATTATTCGCGGTTTAATTGGTAGTTGGTTTTCCTGCTGGGCGGCTTTGGTTTCTGCCGCACTAAAAAACCACAATTCGTCTGCTTCTGAAATTTCAGAACTTGCAGCGGAAAAATTACTTGAATTATCAGCGTTAGGCAATTCAGAGACTGTAACTTCTCCCTTTTTCCAAACATCCGTTAAATCCGTTACAGAATCCGCTGCCGAACCTTCCCTCCGAACATCCGTTAAATCCGTTACAGAATCCGCTGCCGAACTTTCTTTTTCCGCACCACCGAACCGCTTTTGAATTTGTTTGACTTTGGTTAAAAATGTTTTAAATTCCAATTTTTCCAGCATTGCAATCAAGGCTGCTTCGTCAAAACCTTTGAGCTGGCAATCTTCTAAATTGATTTCTAAGGGAACTTCTTGAATAATTGTCGCCATGCGCTGAGAATGATAAGCAGCTTCCTTGCCTTCTTCTAGCTTTTTCTTAGTTGCGCCTTTAATCTCGTCGATGGCTGCATAGATTCCGTCGAGGGTATTGTAAGCTTCCAGCAATTGCAGGGCGGTTTTGTCGCCGATGCCTTTGACTCCGGGAATGTTGTCGGATTTGTCGCCGCAGAGGGCTTTGTAATCTATTACTTGTGGGGGCAAAATGCCGAGTTTGGCTTTGACTTCTTCGGGGCCGTATTCTTGGGATTTGCCTTTGCCCGATCGCCTAAGTTCATCCGTGCTCAAATATAACACGCTGATGTGTTTCTCGGTTTCTACTAATTGAAACAAATCTCGATCGCCCGTTAGGATTTTAACCGCATAACCCGCAGCACTGGCTTTGTTTGCCAAGGTTCCCAAAACGTCATCGGCTTCGTAACCGGGAGCGGTGACTGCTGGTAAATTTAGATAGGTGAGGAGTTCTTGCAGGTTTTTGAGATCGGGGATAAAATCTTCGGGAGTTTCGGCACGACCGGCTTTGTAGGTTTCGTCGGCTTCGTGGCGAAAAGTGGGCGTGGCGAGGTCAAAGGCGATCGCCATGTACTGGGGGTCGTGGGCCGCCATTACTTCCAGCAGCGACTTGAGAAAGCCAAAACAGACGCTGGTGGGAATGCCCGTCGTAGTTCGCAAACCCCCATCTCGACTTTTGGCGAAGGCGAAGTAGGAGCGAAAGGCCAGGGAGTGACCGTCAACTAGGATGAAGGTGGGTGCTTGATTTTCCGACACAGACACAGATCCCGATCGCACGAAAGTATTTTCTCATTGTAGCTACAGCAGAAGACGGACTTGCGTAAACACGCAATATTATTTGCGCTTACTCCCCTATCAACCGGAAGACTTGAATGACAGAATAAAACTATCAACTTTACAAACAGGTCTGAATCATGAACAAGGTAATGGTTACGCTCATCTCTCTAGCTACCCTTGGGCTAGGCATTGCTGTTCCCCTCCAAGCCAATGCTCAGACTATGAAGCAAACAACAAAAGTTGCGCTTGAATCCCAACGTCACCATGAATACCGCGTCCAGTATCACCGCCCCAATCAAAAAAAATGGATAAATGCTGGCACTTTCAGAGCTCGTGTAGCTGCTAACAAAGAGGTTCAAAAACTAGAGCATAAAGGTTATAAAGCCAGAATTGTAACTCTGTAGGCTTACAGAATAGAGGGAGAAAATATTCCATTGAGAATTTGCCGCTTTGTCCAGAATTGAGGTCGAGTTTTCTTCTTCTGAGACGGACTTGGGTAAACACGCAATATTATTTGCGCTTACTCCCCTATCAACCGGAAGACTTGAATGACAGAATAAAACTATCAACTTTACAAACAGGTCTGAATCATGAACAAGGTAATGGTTACGCTCATTTCTCTAGCTACCCTTGGGCTAGGCATTGCTGTTCCCCTCCAAGCCAATGCTCAGCCTATGAAGCAAACAACAAAAGTTGCGCTTGAATCCCAACGTCGCCATGAATACCGCGTCCAGTATCACCGCCCCAATCAAAAAAAATGGATAAATGCTGGCACTTTCCGAGATCGTGTAGCTGCTAACAAAGAGGTTCAAAAACTAGAGCATAAAGGTTATAAAGCCCAAATTGTAACTCTGTAGGCTTACACAATAGAGGAGGGAGAGAAAAGGCGAGTGTTACTCGCCTTTTTTCTCCCTCACGATTATCATTATCAGTAACAGCTCACGTTAGATAGCCAGTCTAAATAGTCGTGAAAACGAGTGTGCTGAAGAAATGATAAAATAGTTATGGCGGTCAAACAATGAGTTCTCAAACACAACGCTTTCTGGTCATTGAGGATCACCCTGAAGTCGGTCAAAATAATTGTGAATTTTTGAGGATGGTAGAGCCTCAGTGTTCCTGCATTATTCAGGAAACCCCTGAAGAGGGGATTGAGCAACTCAAGCAAGAGAACATAGATTTAGTAGTAGTTGACTTACAATTTGGGACTTTGACAGGCGAGGAGTCAGCCAAGCCAGGTTTAGCGCTACTAAACCACATTTTTGAGCATCACCCTCTGTTAAATGTTCTCGTCTATACCAGCGAACCAAGCTATTTAAGGCAAGTTCTGAAGCAAATATTTGAACATCAAGGGGGATTTGCTGTCGTTAATAAAATGGAAAGACGGAATGCTTTTCTAGAAGGAGGTCGTAGTGCTTTAGCTGGACAGTGTAAGATTCCTCGTAATTTAATGAACGAAATGCCATTGACTGATAAGGATAGAACGGTACTGGACTTGTTATGCAACCAAGCCCTTACAGATCAGGCAATTGCAGATCGGATGCATATATCCCTCAAAACAGCTCAGAACTACGTTCAGAGTCTCAAAGCAAAACTGAATGTCGATCAGCTTGACGGTCAACTTACTAATACCCGAATCGCAGTTTGCATGGAGGCAATTAAACGTAGGTTGATCGGGTAGTCATAGGTTTTTTTTCTATCATCTTATATCGTTTCCGGTTGCATCGGAATTATATATTTGGATGATATCAGTGCGAGCGTCCCGCTCGCGGAGTGGATCGCGAGCGGGACGCTCGCACTACATAATTCCGATGCTACCGGATTTGATATTATGGGGTGTCCATCGTCCATTCAAGTGTTACCCGCATCCCACCTTCTTCTAATGGAACCCTTTGCCAAGCCCCATTGGGGAGCTCAGCGGCAATAGTTTTCATCAGTTTAGTGCCATATCCACCACTACGACGTTTCTTGTGAGGAATATCTAATAAGATAGGGGTTAGGCTAGTTCCATTATTCTCGATCGCTAATCGGCACTGATGATCTTTTTGAGTAAGCGAGACTGAAACTTGCGTTGCCGATCCGTTTGGAGGTTGGGCATGGCGAATCACATTAGCGATCGCTTCTCGAAAAAAGCGAAAGATATCCTCTCTCGAATCAATCCAAGCACTATCAGATTTGGGTTCTCGCAAGGGTTGTAGATGCTCTTTGACACTCAAGGTTAATTCTCTTGAGTTAATCAGTTTTTGGAGCCATTGGTGTATCCCCCGATCCAGTCCAGATTGCAATTCTGGTGTAATCTCTAGCTTTTCTGCAATTGTGCGCGTGCTGCTGAGCTGATTGCGAAGCGCAAGCCCAACTGCTTCTAATCGATCTAAGATTGAGTTCATCAGGGGAGATGGATGACTGAGGGCTAGAAGTTCAATACTATCCATAGCCAATTTTAGTTCTTGAAGTGGGCCATCATGAATGTCTGTTGCGACTCGATGGAGGAGTTTCCGCGATTGCAAAAGAACAGCCTGTCGCTCAGCTAATTTCTGCTGTTGTTGGATAGACTGCCTTAGAATTGAATAAATGGCTACACCTGAACCTGTTCCAACCCAACCTAAGATTGGGATGGATAATGGAAGAATTAACCCTTGATAGAACAAGATAAAACTTAAAGCTACATAGCTTCCTACCAAGATCGGAAGCAGCCAGCCAACCAGCAGATGAACAGGTATAAGTTTATGCTTTTTGCTTTGGCTAAGTATATACAGGCTGATGAAGTCAATACCCAAAGTTGTGATGATGTCGTCATACCAATTCGGGATTCTTGTCAGAAATGAATGGGTCATCAAACTAGCTATTTGATTAGCTTCTACTTCTGCAACAGACATCTCCCCAAAAGGAGATAGTTCTCGATAGGTTTCAAATCCTTTCCCTTCGGGAAGATCGATTAATACAAGTTTATCATGGAGCTTCTGAAGAGATTGGGGGTCAAAGGAAGGATTACAGTGTTCTATCTCTAGCTGAGAGGAAGGACATTGAAAATGAAGATAAATACTAGGAAATGTATCAGCAGAACCCCAGAAGTTCATTTGAAAAGATAAAAGAGTTTGTAAATTGGTAATATTTTGAAAACCTTTGAGATTTCCTGAGTTCATATAGAATTTTTCTAAGGCCATCGTTGCCACAGATTTAACCTTATGATTTATATTAATATCTGGATCGTCTTCATAGCTAAAATTGGAAAATAGCTCGGCTTTTCGAGCTGGGCTGTCTAAGCTTTGTGGATGTGCTGCATATCTGAAGTAACTGACTATCTGCTCTGGGGGAATAGAGGGATTTATACTTTCATTATCGAAAGGAAGTAAATTATTATAGTTATTTAAAACTGAATTTTCTGATAGCAAGTTGCTTGGACGAGCAACCAAAACAATCTGGTTTGAATGTTTCCTAATCAACTCTTGAAAGGGATGTTCTAACTGAGTATCTGTATCGAGTTCAATGTACTGGCTCATTTGAGTAGGCAAATTTATGACTACAAGCTTTGCACCACTGTTGATTAAGGTTTTCACTAAATTTGCATAGAAAATATTCAATTTATATAAGTTATGAAAGTTATATCCTAAAATGGCAGGCTGCTCGATCTTAAGCAGGAGAATTTCATTTGGCAGAAGCCCTGGTTTATGCAGTCGTATTAGATGATCCTGAATGTCGAGCTCCATTTTATTGAGCATAGGTAAGTTGCTAGATACTGCACAGTAAAACAAGCTCCAAGCAGTTACTAAGGCAATACCTATTGCTGGCCGATATCCGATAGTGTTCATTCGATATTTCTATTATTTATTTGTTCGGTGCAGTCAATATAAAATTGTTGGCTTGGGTAGAATTCGGTTTAAAGTAACACACAAATCTTGTGAACAATGTCTAAACCGCCAATGATCCAATTTTGTACTAATCGTTCCATTATAGATAGCACCATTCAAAGAAACCCGTATATTTATCTGACATTATTGCCCTCAATTTCTAGTTTCAGTTTAACCGAGCCTCCTTGTCCAATACCCTCAGTAATTCGTCCAGCACCAATCCAGACTTGGGTTGCTGTGGCTGGGATATCTAACAGACTCAATAAAAGTAAAGTTTGGCATACAATACGAGATGCAAAAGGGGAGCATGTCACTTTTGCGATAAGTATTTATACTTGTGCAGTTTTTCGAGGTCTACCAATTAAGCCATTTAAGTA